>CAMWVQ010000067.1 GCA_947177635.1 uncultured Porphyromonadaceae bacterium
TCGTCGAGAAACCTGAACTTTGGAGCCCGGCGACCCCGGCCCTCTACACCGCCGAGACAACCCTCACCGTTGACGGCAAGGTTGCCGACACATACACCACCCGCTTCGGTATCCGCTCCCTCGAGTATGTTCCCTCCAAGGGATTCTTCCTCAACGGCGAGCCCACCAAGTTCAAGGGTGTCTGCAACCACCACGACCTCGGCCCCCTCGGGGCGGCTGTCAACCGTTCTGCCCTCCGTCATCAGATTGAGCTGCTGAAGGACATGGGTGTCAACGCCATCCGCACCTCCCACAATATGCCCGCTCCCGAACTTGTCGAGCTTTGCGACGAGATGGGTGTCATGATGATGGTCGAGCCGTTTGACGACTGGGGTTTCCGCCCGAAATCACCCAACGGCTACGGCGCTGTGTTCAACGACTGGGCCGAGAAAGACATCACCAACATGGTCGAGCAGTATCGCAACCATCCTTCGGTTGTGATGTGGTCAATCGGCAACGAGGTGCCATCGCAGTGGGGTGAGGTCGGTATGAGTGAGCTGGAGATGCTCCAGGGACTTATCCACAAGCTCGACCCGACCCGTCCGGTGACCTGCGGTATGGATCAGTATGGTTCGGTTATTGAAAACGGTTTCGCCGCCGCGCTCGACATCCCCGGCTTCAACTACAAGCCGCAGTATTACGACACGATCTACGCCAAGCTCCCCCAGCAGCTCGTGTTAGGTTCGGAGACCGCTTCCACCGTTTCCTCCCGAGGTGTCTACCATTTCCCTGTTGTCTTCCCCGGCGAGGATGGCCACCATACCGAGATGCACCCCGACAACCAGTCAAACAGCTACGACACCGAGACCTGCTACTGGTCGAATATCCCCGACCTCGACTTTGCCCGTGACGATGACCACGAATGGGTTCTCGGCCAGTTCGTATGGACCGGCTTCGACTACCTCGGTGAGCCGTCACCCTACGATACCGACGCATGGCCCAGCCACAGTTCGGTGTTCGGTATCATCGACCTCGCATCGCTGCCCAAAGACCGCTTCTACCTTTACCGCTCGCAGTGGAACAAGGATGACAACACCCTCCACATCCTTCCCCACTGGAACTGGAAGGGACGCGAAGGTGAGGTTACTCCGGTCATGGTCTACACCAACTTCCCCAAGGCTGAGCTTTTCATCAATGGAAAGAGCCAGGGCATGCGTGAGAAGAATGATTCCACCGTCCAGAACCGTTACCGCCTGATGTGGATGGAGACCGTCTACGAGCCGGGCGAACTCAAGGTGGTGGCTTACGACAAGGATGGAAAGCCCGTTGCCGAGAAGGTTGTCAAGACCGCCGGAAAGCCCCACCACCTGGTGCTGACCCCCAACCGCGAGAGCCTTGACGCGAACGGCGACGACCTCCTTTATGTCACCGTGCAGGTTGCGGACAAGGATGGAAACATCGTTCCGACCGACAGCCGCCTGGTGAAGTTCAAGGTTGACGGGGCCGGTTCGTTCGAGGCGACCGCCAATGGAGACCCCACCTGCATCATGTCTTTCCAGAATCCCGAAATGAAGCTGTTCAGCGGAGCGGCCACCGCCATCGCCCGCAGTGCGAAGGAACCCGGTACTCTCCGTTTCCGCGCCACCGCTCCCGGTGTGAAAGCCGCCGAGCTGACCATCCCGGTCAAATAACTTCCCGCAGATTCAATTCAGAGGTCTCATAAGGGGTCTCGCAGATTACACAGATTAAACAGATGCCATCCGGATAGGTTTCGTTCCGGATGGCATCTGTTTAATCTGTGTAATCTGTTTAATCTGTGAGCCCCTCCTTTATCTCTGCGCATAATCTGCGGTATCTGCGGAATCTGCGTGAGGCCCTCCGGAAGCGCAGCGACCGTTGGCGGGTTATTTCAGGAGGTCGGGTCGGAGGCGGCGGGTGCGTTCGAGCGACTGCTCGTGGCGCCATTCGGCGATTTTTGCCTCGTGGCCGGAGAGGAGGATGTCTGGCACACGCCAGCCGTTGTAGTCGGCCGGACGGGTGTAGTCGGGGGCCGAGAGGAGATTGTCCTGGAAGGAGTCGCTGAGGGCCGACTGCTCGTCGCCGAGTACCCCCGGGATGACGCGCACGATGGCGTCTGAGATGATGATGGCGGGGAGTTCCCCTCCGGTCAGCACATAGTCGCCAATCGAGATTTCCTTGGTGATGAGATGCTCCCTGACGCGGTAGTCGACCCCTTTGTAGTGGCCGCAGAGGATGATGATGTTCTCCATCAGCGACATGCGGTTTGCCATCGGCTGGTCGAACCTCTCCCCGTCGGGTGAGGTGAAAATCACCTCGTCATAGTGGCGTTGCTCCTTCAGGGCCGAGATGCAGCGGTCGATAGGTTCTACCTGCATGACCATCCCGGCTTCCCCTCCGAAGGGGTAGTCGTCCACCTTGCGGTGCTTGTTGGTGGTGTAGTCGCGGAGGTTGTGAACGTGAAACTCGGCGAGCCCTTTGGTCTGGGCACGTTTGAGGATGGAACATCCCAGGGGGGAGTCGAACATCTCGGGCAGTACGGTCAGTATATCGATGCGCATAATCGGCTGATTCAGTTTTAGAGTGGCAAAATTACTCAAAAATCCGACACGATGCAACTCTCGGGACGATGACCGCCCGGTTGCCTTGGAATAAACACTGTGTCGGTTCGGGTGACCTGCCAAAGCGGAGCCTGGGGTCAGCGCAGCAGGTGGGGCTGGTGGAGAATCTGCATGGCGAGCTGGTCGCGCAGTATGTTGCCGCCGATAGAGCCGATTGGGCGCGACAGGTCGATGGAGGTCTCGGCCACCGGGAGGGGGCAGCCCACCACCGGGTTCCACACGGCGATGCGTGACCTCAGCCTGTCGTCGACAAGGAGTATCGCCCGGTTGGGGTGCTCGCGCAGGTATTCATATGCGCGGCGTTCGGGGGAGACACCGGGGATGCGGTCAGCCAGTTCGGCCTCCTCAAGCACCACGAACCGCTGGGGGAGGGTGCGCTCGAGATGCGGGAACCGCTCGAGTATCATCTCCTCGGTCTGTTGCAGGAGGGTGTACAGGCGTTTGCCTGTGGCTGCGAGGTGGTCTATTCCGGCGTGGGCGGGGTCTACCACCTGTTGCCACGCCCATGCCCCGAGATGAGGTGAGGTGGTGGCCGTCTCAGCCTGGTCGGGACGGAGGGCGTTCATCACTGTGAACACCCCGAAGCCAGGCGCGATGTCGTAGCGCATCAGCTGCGAGCGGAGCCAGCGGTTGAGCCCGCGGACAATCTCCACCTCCTCGCCGGTCGAGGGCATGGTGAATCTCACCGCCTCGCCGGGGTCGTTCAGCCCCGAGGCCACCGGCAGGTAGAGGGGGGCCGAGACGCGGCGGAGCGAGAACTCCTCCGCCATCTTCGGCTCTATGTGGCGTTTGATTTCTGTCAGGGCTATCTCGGCAGTCTCGCGGAGCAATCTGGGCTTGAACATCTCTGGCTGGTATTACTGTGAATGCGTCTGTGTATGCTTTCTCTCGCTGGGCGGCTCAGAACTTGTATCCAACCCCGAAAAGCCCCGTGAATCCCTGGGCGGGAACATTGAACACCTGGACGGGATGTTTGTCGAGGATGTTGTCGAAACGGGCGAAGACAGTCAGCGCGGGGGTGAAACGCCATGAGGCTCCGGCCCAGAGGTTGGTAAGGTCTCCCAGGTCGTAGGAACCCGCGTATGGCTCGTTGACGATGTAGTCCTGCCCGTTGATGTATGTGATTCTCCCGAGCGACTCAATCCACTGTGTGCGGCCGAGTCGGGCGGTGATTCCCAGGTCGATTGTCAGGGGGGAGATGGGTTTGACCGACACCGAAGCCCCTGCCACCTGCTGCGCGCGGTCATCCCAGTAAATCCAGGCGCGGTCGTTGGCGTCGCCCGGCACATACTCGTAGGAGAGGGCCACAGTGACCAGCGAACGGTACTGCCAGTCGATTTTCGCGCCGAACTTCCAGGCGCGGATGCGGGAGGGGGCGAACATGTCATATATATGTGTTACGTCGGTCATCTGGAACGGCATCAGCCAGTCGTTGGCGGCGGCGTAGTCGGCCGTCAATGTCAGCGACGCCCCCTTGAACGGGCCTACGCGCAGGCCGAGCTGCCCGGTGAAGGCGAGGTCTGAAAGGTCATAGGCCAGGCGGGTGTCGGCGAAGCGGCTTCTCTGGAAGACACTCTCAAGGGTGTTGGGCCTGACGCCTCCTCCAAGTTTCAGCCAGGCACCGAACGCGCCGGAGGGGTTGATGCCCAGGAGGATGTCGGGGGCCACGTGGAAGGTGTTGCCGGAGTTGAACGACACCCCGAGGCGCGCGCCGGCCTTGCCGTAGAAGCTTCCGCCGTTATACTCCACAGCGGGGGTGAAGGCGATGTGGCCCACGGTCTTGCCGCGCGGGTCGGCCACCGGCAACCCGGTTACATCCGCCGCGAGCATTTCGGGGGTGAGGAACGAGCTGTAATTGATGAAGTCACCTTCAGCCTTTATGCCAACCCCTACATGGCCTGTCACCTGCTGGCGCAGCCTGGCGTTGAACGACACCGAGAGGTCATTGGTGGCCCCGGCCTGAAAGAGGGGGGCGGCATCGGCTGTTGCCATATCCTGTTTACGGTTGTGGAGAAGGCCAATCCCGGCTCCGAACCCGTAGGTGAGGCGGTCGGTGGCGCGGCCTGAGAAATCCCCGTCAAAGTGCCAGCGGAAGTTGCTCAGGTTCTTCCCGTAGTCATCGCGGAGGTCACCTGCGAGGAACTTCTGCCCGTCAATCAGCCATTCCCCGGGGGATGACCAGCTTGAGAAGGCCAGGTCGGTGGAGAGGCGCAGTATGTTGTGTTTGCCGAAACGCTGTGAGAAGCCGAATCCGCCCGCGATGTCGAGGGTTTTCCATTTGAAATCGTCGGTGACGGTCTGGGCGGGGGAGTCATAGCTGCGGTTGTCGGCCTGGAGCCACACATTGAGTTTTGTCGCCTCCTTGTCGAGGATGGCGTATCCGGCAGAGAGGCCGAGGTCGATGGAGGGGAAATACCCCAGGTCGACATATCCGCGCCAGGGGGTGGCGGGGAAGATGCCGCCGTCGCGGGCCGGTTCGTAGAAGTTGAGCGATGGGGCGACGGGGATGGCCTGGCGGCTCTCCTCCATCCTGAGGCTTACGGGGGAGACTGTGGGGGGCGTCACTCCGGGAAACACCACCGGACGGGAGGCGGCGCGCTGGGCCGGGATGATGTCACGGTCGATGGTGATTTCCTTGTTGAGGTCCTGGGCGGAGAGGGCGGCGGTGGCCGCGAGGCATCCAAAGGAAAGTATATGGCGGAATTTCATTGCAGTCGGTGTTTTGGGCGCGTTTTACAATCGGTCATTTATCCCGGGGTCATTTTTGCAGACGGGAGTCGATCATCTGGTAGATGTCGGGTTCCTCTCCGGGATAATTGTCGCGCAGGGAGCGCAGGTACTCGTCGGCCTCGAAGGTGTCACCCCCGACGCGCTTGATGTCGCTCAGGAGAATGAAGCCCCGGGCGAGCCAGTATTCCTGCGGGGTGTTGGAGTCGATGAGGCTGTTTACCTGACGCAGAGCGGCGGCTGTGTCGCCCCGGTCGAAGTATCCCTGGGCGAGGTAGTATGATGCTTTCGCGCCGGGAAGGGTCTCGGGATTGGAGGCCAGCGACCCGAGGATGGTGTCGGCCGCCGGGTTGTCGCCGGTGTTGCGCAGGGAGAGGGCCTTTGCCAGCAATACCTCGTTGCGGTCGTCGTTGCCCAGCGAGGATGACTCCAGGAGTTTCCGGGCGGTCTCAAGCACAGCCTCGTCGCTGCCGAGGTCGCGGCTCAGGCGGAGTATGCCCATACGGGCGTTGTTGACGTCTATTTCGTTTGAAGCCTTGTCGGCCAGGCGGCGGTAGGCGTCGAGGGCCTCGGCGGGTTTCCCCTGCTTCTCCTTCAGTTCGGCCAGTATGGCGAGGGCGTCGACAGCCTGCGGGGAGTCGGGGAATGAGCCCAGCAGCTCCTCGGCCAGGCGCACGGCGTCGGTGTCGCGGCCATTCTCGTATGCCTTCTCCACCCCTTCGAGCTGCAGGGCGGCGATTTCACCCTGCTCCAGTTTCGGGGCGTCAGGCACCGAGGCGAGGAATCGGGTGTATTCGCTGATTTCCCCCCTGTCGGCGTAGACATGCTTGAGGTCTTCGGCGGCTGCGCGGGCCTCCTCCGAGGTCGGGTAGGTTGAAATCACATGCTTGTATGCCTCTATGGCGCGGTCGGTCTCCCCGCTGTTGAGGCGGCCGATGGCGAGCAGCAGCGCGCCCTGGCGTCCCTGGGCTGTGGAGGGGAAGCGGCGCGACAGCGAGGTGTAAGTGGCGATGGCCTTGGCGTTGTCGCCCAGTTCGGTGTAGCTCTCGCCGGTCTCGAGCAGTGCCGAGGGGATGAGGGCTGAGGAGGGGAAGCGGCGCATCATAGCGTCGAGTCCGTCGATTTTCCCCCGGTGGTCGCGGGTCAGCCCCTTCATGATGGCGGTCTGGAACATCGGGTAGTCGGCGGCCTCGGGGGCGGCGTCGATGGCGTTGTTGTAATATGAAGCGGCACCCGTGAAGTCGGCTGCGTAATAAGAGCAGTCCCCCATGCGGTTGTAGGCGTCAGCTTTCAGTGCGGCTACCTCCGCCGGGGTTTTCCCTGACTTCAGCGATGAGAGGTAGCGTCCGAAGTAATCCTTCGCCTGGGAGAAATCCTTCAGGGCGAAACGGGCGTAGGCCATATCATACAGGGCCAGCGAATGGTTGGGGTTTGACGATGGGGTCTCGCGCAGGAATGAGTTGTAGCTCTTCACCGCCTCGGCGTAGTCACCCTTGCGGTATTGCGCCTCACCCAGCCATAGGGTGGATTCAGAGGCGATTTCACCCGAGAAACGCCCCAGTGAGCGTGCTTCTTTCAGGCAGGTGATTGCGTCGTCGGTGCGCCCGGCCTGCAGCTGGCGTGTTCCGTGCATGTAAAGCACCTTCTGTTTCGCGGCGAGAATCCTGTCTGAGGGTTTCCTGATGCCGTTGATGGCCCTGAGGGCGGCCCCGTAGTTGTTGTCGGTTATGTAGCCGCTGATGATGTAGTCGGCAACGGCGGGAGCCATCTCGGAGTCGGGGTAGTTTCGCAGGAAGCTCTCGAAGAGGGTCACCGATGAGCCGAATGGCAGTTTGCCGCCATTGGCAGTGGCCACGGCGTAGTTGTAAGAGGCCAGTTCGGTGGTCTTGGGGTCGTAGGCGTTCTTGACGGCGCGGTCGAGGGAGAGCAGGGCGGCGTCATAGTTACCCAGCTGCATGTAGCTCTGGCCGAGGTAGAGGTAGGCCGACTGCCCCATGGCGTTTTTGTCGGAGACGGCCCGGGTGAGCAGAGTCACGGCATTGCTGTAATTGCCGTGGTCATAGGCGTCCACCCCGAGGATGTAGCAGGTAGACCGGCTCGGGGTCTCGACAGCCTTGTAATACTCCTCCAGGTAGGGGATGGCGGCGCGCGTGTCGCCCAGCTCGTGGAGCGATTCGCCGTAGACACGGTTGATTTCCGGCAGGTATTCCGGAGGGCATCCCCCGGCGATGAGTTTCCGGGCGGTCTCCTTTGCCGCCGCGTAGTCGCCGAGCTGATACTGGAGCTGCGCCACATAGCAAGGGGTCACGTCGACCGGAGCCTTCCCGTTGTCGTTTACCTTCAGGAATCCGGAAAGGGCGTCTTTGTAACGCCCCTCCACATAGTCGATATAGGCCAGGTAGAAACGGGCCTCGTTGGCGCGGCCGGTCGAGAGCAGCGGAGTGTAGAGAGCCTTCGCCTCGTCATAGCGCGCGAATTTCAGCAGGCAGAATGCCTCGCCGAGCGACAGCTCCTCGGCGTCGGAGGGGTTGAGCGCGTCGGCGTCGACCGACTTGTAAACCTCCAGGGCGGCCGCGTAGTCGGCGCGGTCGCGGAGAGTCCCGGCCAGGCCGAGCAGGGCGCGCTGGCGGAAGGGTGACGCGGGATATTTCTCCAGGAAAGCGGAGAACATCCCCGTGGCGTCCTCGCCGGGGATGTGGGCACACGCCACCGCGAGCCAGTATTCGGCCGCCTCCCTCTCATCGTTAGCCGCGATGTCGAGCGGGTTGAGGGAGAGGGCCTTCCTCAGCTGGTCGGCGGCTCCCCGGAAATTTTCGTCGGCAATCATCAGCCGGCCACGTTCGGCATAGCCGGGTGCGGAGGGGCTGTTGACGACGGCTCCTCCGTCAGTGGCGGCGGTCATCGCCGGGAGCAGGTCGGCGCCGGTTGCTGCGGCGGGAAGGATTGATATGGCGGCGGCACAAAGGCCCTGGAGAATTTTCATTGCATTAATGGTTTTGTTGCATTAATGGGATTTCTGGTTTCTGGCGGGGATGGGTCAGGCCTTGCGACCTGTGTAGATGGAGCTTACGCCGAGGGTCAGGGGCCGCAGCACGCAGCCTGTCAGCCCGGCTCCCTCCATCAGGGCGAGCATCTTCTCACCCTGGGGCATCGCGGCGATTGACTCAGGCAGATAGGAGTAGGCGCGGGAGTCGCTCGACACCATACGCCCCAAAAGGGGGATTATCCCCTTGGTGTAGATGGTGTAGAACGGCTTGACCAGGGGGGAGGACGGCACCGACAGTTCGAGGATTATCAGTGTGCCACCCTTGCGCAGCACTCGTGCCATCTCGGCATATCCCCGGTCGAGGTGCTCGAAGTTGCGCACACCGAAGGCGACAGTTACGACGTCGAATGAGCCGTCGGGGAAGGGGAGGTTCAGGCAGTCGCCCTGCTGCAGGGTGATGCGTCCGGCCAGCCCGGCCTCCTCCACTTTCCTGCGGCCTACCGAGAGCATCCCCTCCGAGAGGTCGATGCCGGTGACAGCCGCCCCCGGTATGGCGCGGGCGAGCTGCAGGGCAAGGTCGCCCGTGCCGGTGGCGACATCGAGAACAGCCCGGGGAGCGGCGGCGGCGGCGGTTCCCACCACCTTGCGTCTCCAGCTGCGGTCGATGCCGAGCGTCATCGCCCGGTTCATGAAGTCATAGGCCGGGGCGATGTTGTCAAACATCTCCTCGACCTGCGCCCCCTTGGGACGGTCGGTCCCGTAGGGTGTGATTTTTTCGGCTTTGATTTCCAAAGTCAGTCAGATGTGGGGGGTGATACGGGGGGCCTGTGGCGGCCCCCCGGTTTGTCGTGCGGATTATTCGGCGAGGTTCTCCAGGCAGTCGAGAAGGTTCTTCTCGATGCGTCCCTCGAGGTTCTCAGAGGGGGCGGGCTGGAATTTCAGGCCGGTGATATGCTCGTAAAGCTCGATGTAGCGCTGCGACACCTCCTGGCAGAATTCAGGGGTCATCTCAGGCACGGTCTGACCCTCTTTCCCCATGAAGTCGTGGTCGATGAGCCACTGGCGGACGAACTCCTTGGAGAGCTGACGCTGGGCCTCACCCTTCTCGAAACGCTCCTGGTAGCCTTCGGCGTAGAAATAGCGCGATGAGTCGGGGGTGTGGATTTCGTCGATGAGAATCACCTTGCCGTCACGCTTGCCGAACTCATATTTGGTGTCGACAAGGATAAGCCCCTTTTCGGCGGCCATCTCTGAACCACGGGCGAAGAGCTTGCGGGTGTACTCTTCCATCTGGCGGTAGTCCTCCTCGGAGACGAGTCCCTGGGCGATGATTTCCTCGCGGGAGATGTTCTCGTCGTGCCCCTCGGCGGCCTTGGTGGTGGGGGTGATGATGGGTTCGGGGAATTTCTGGTTCTCCTTCATACCTTCGGGGAGGGTGACGCCGCAGAGCACACGGTTTCCGGCGGCGTATTCGCGCCATGCCGAGCCGGTCAGGTAGCCACGGATAATCATCTCTACGGGGAATCCCTCGCAGCGGTATCCGACGGTCACCATCGGGTCGGGGTCAGCAAGACGCCAGTTGGGCACGATGTCGGCGGTCGACTGGAGGAAGTAGGCGGCGATCTGGTTGATTACCTGTCCTTTGAAGGGAATCCCCTTGGGGAGAATCACGTCGAAGGCCGAGATGCGGTCGGTGGCCACCATCGCCAGGAGGTTGTCGTTGATGGTGTAGACGTCGCGTACTTTCCCGTGGTAGACGGCGGTCTGTCCGGGGAGGTTGAAGTTGGTTTTCAGCAGAGTTTCCATATGTCAAGAAATGAATGTTTACGGTTGTCGGGGGC
>CAMWVQ010000068.1 GCA_947177635.1 uncultured Porphyromonadaceae bacterium
AAATAAATCTGCGTGAGACCTTTCCCTAATAATCCGTGTAATCCGGACGTAAAACGAAGTCAGCCGCCCCCGAGATGAGACGGGGACGGCTGATAATCAGTTGACTGTAAACAGTGTGTCCTGAAAAAGGGTATTATTCGGGACGGGCGATGCCGTCTTTCTGCGCGCGCTCTGTGAGTCGCTTGATGCGATCCTTGGTCTCGGGGTGTGAGGAGAACATCTTCTGGTAATAGCTGCTGTTGCTGCCCGAGTTGCCTTCGAGTTCAAGGAACTTCTCGAACGACATCACCATTCCCCAAGGGTTCTTGCCGTTGCTCTTGAGGAACTCATATCCGTAGTCGTCGGCTTCCTTCTCCTGCTTCTGGGAGTATTTGGCTCCGATAAGGGCCTGCCCCATGTCGCCGAGAACAGATTCGCTGAGGGCCTGGGCGGTGCCGCCGGTCGAAGCGATGCCATCCTTGAGCGCGCCGGTGAGGAGTTCGGCCTTGAAAGCCTTCTTGGAATGACGTTTGGCAACGTGGCCGATTTCGTGGCCGATGATGCCGAGCAGCTCGTCATCGCTCATAATGTCCATCAGCGATGAGAATACCCTGACACTGCCGTCGGGGCAAGCGAACGCGTTGACGTCGATGACATCATACACCTTGAAATTCAAAGGAATGCCGTCAACCTCTGTGAGACCTTCGGTCAGACGGCGCAGACGCTGGGTGTAAGGGTCATCCTCCCCGGGGACGGGGTTGTGCTTGTCCATCCAGTCGACAGACTCCTTTACATATGCCGCCATCTGCTCATCGGTGAGTGTGAGGGCCTGCACACCCTTCTTGGCTCCTTCGAGGGCTTTTCCGAGCTTGAACTGGGCCTGGGCCTGCTGACCGCCCAAAATGGCCACCAATGCGAGGGAAAGAGAAATGAAAATCTTTTTCATTGTATTGTTGTAACTGATAAATGATTGATTGTCAGATAGAATCCACTGCTGATTATTTCTATTTCCCCATACGCGGGGAACTTGGAGAGATTCAAGTCGTGCAAAATTAGTAAATTTGCGTCGTAAATCCATAACTAAAATGGCAAAAACAAATGTCAAAAGCGTGATGCGGTGGCTCCTGCTGGGATTCGGGGTGATGCTGCTGATATTTCTGGCGGGTGGAATACTCTTCATGCTGGAGTCGACGGTGATAAACCCATGGGTGTTTTTCGGGATAGTGGTGATGGTGGCGGCGGCCACCGGCACCGTGTTACACCGCGCCTGGGAGAAAATCACGGGCACCTGCAAATTCTACATCAACTATCCCCTCCATCTTGTGGTGGCTACGATACTTCTCTCCTCGGCTGTGCTGATGACCAACTACTTCCCCTCCGATTTCTCCAAATTCCCGGAGGAGAAAGTCATCGTGGAGCAAAAACTGCGCAAGACCCGCTACAAGACCCGCCGTGTTTCGCGCCGCGTGTATGCCAGGGGCGCGCCTTATTACGTGTATTACCTCAGGATAACCCTCCCCGACGGCACCCCCAAGGAGGTGTATGTCAAGAAAACAGTCTACGACAAGGCCCGCACGGGAGACACCGCCACAGTGAGCATCGGCCGCGGCGCGCTGTCATTCCTGGTCTTCGACCAGAACTCCCTGAAGCTGCTCCACCCCCACGTCAAATCAACCTCACGCTCGCGCTGCAAATTCTTCGGCACTTCGGGCAGACGGACCGTCACCACTCAAAAGACACCGTCGCACCAATCGCACTGAGCGTCACCGTGTCGTCATAATACCAGTAATTGTTGCCCGAGGTAATCAGCAGGTAAGCCAGGCCGACATTCACCGCCTGGCGCGGATTGCGGCTGCTGACAGGAATCCGCGCCCCGATGGCCGGACGGAAATAGAAGTTGGTGTTGTTTGACAGCCAGCCGTCGTCGGTGCGCATGTAACGGTTGCCGACAAGCCAGGTGGCACCCAGCCTGAGGTCGACGAAGAGCGACGCCGACATCGGGGACTTGCCCGTCGGGATGTTGAAACGGAAATCGGTGAACACCGGAATCATCACACCGGTGCGCTTGTCGCCGTAGCGCGGGGAGTCGCCCCACCCGTTCCACCGCCGGGCGTAATCCTCGGCTCCGGAGGGAACACCGTCGCTGACCGTGGAGCGCACGATGTCCACCCCCAGTCCGGCTCCCATATAGAACCAGTCGGTGTACTGGTATCCCTGCGAGGTGGAAATCTCGACATGGTTGAGTTTCGACGAACCCACACCGGCCACTCCGCCAAGCTCCACCGAACCTTTGTATCTTCCTGACCCCGATAGGGCCGGTGATATGAGGCTCTGCAACTGGCTGGCAGCCTGCCATAACTGCGCGGCGGCGTCCTGAGCCCCCGACAGCAAGAACACGGCGGCGGCAATCAGTGACATCCTTCTCATTAATCGGGCTTTCATAATCACTGTTTCATTAAAGTGTCTGCAAATATAATGACCTGCAGGCTGTTAAAGTTCATTTTGGTAATCACGGGGGGATTTATTAATTTTGTGGATTAAATGAACGCAAACTCCCGATTCTCAGGAGGCAGAAATACACCACCAATATGAAAGAGAAGGATAAGACCGGCCTCGCCGAGAGGCTGAAAATGATACCGCAGACCATCGCCGCCTACCTTAAAAGGCCGCAGGTCTGGGGCTTTTTCGTGTCACTGGCCGTGATAGCGGCGCTGTCGATAGCCTTTTTCCACCCCGACGCGTCGGAGGGGAACCAGCTGCGCCAGCACGATATGCAGCAGGGCGCGGCCATCGGCCAGGAGGTCAAGGCTTACCTCGCCGAGAATCCCGGGGCCGAGGAACCCCGCTGGACCAACTCCCTCTTCTCCGGAATGCCCACATTCCAGATTTCCCCCTCCTACCCCTCCGACTCGCTGTTCAGCTGGATTACAACCCTCTACGGCGCCGGACTCCCCTCCCCATCCAACCTCCTGTTCATGATGATGACCGGCATGCTGATAATGCTGCTGGCGATGAAAGTCAGATGGTATTACGCCCTGATAGGGGCGGTTGCCTGGGGCTTCTCTTCATACTTCATAATCATCATCGGGGCGGGCCACATATGGAAATTCGTCACCCTGGCCTACATACCCCCGACCATCGGCGGCATAGTGATGGCCTACCGCGGACGATGGCTGGCGGGGAGCGCCCTGGCCGCCCTCTTCGCGATGATGCAGATACAGAGCAACCATGTGCAGATGACCTACTATTTCCTCTTCGTCATCCTCGCCGTGATTGCCTGCTACGCCGTCGACGCCGTCAGACGCCGCAAATACTCCCGTTTCGCCAAGGCTACCGGGGCATTGGCCGTCGCGGCCGTGCTGACTGTCTGCGCCAACCTCCCGAGCCTCTACAACACCTGGAAATACTCCAAGGAGTCGATGCGAGGCAGCCACACCGAGCTTACCGTTGCCGGGGCTGAGCAGCAGAAGACTGCGGGCCTCGACAGGGACTACATTACCCAGTACAGCTACGGCCGCTCAGAGTCGTTCTCGCTGCTGATTCCCGACATCAAGGGTGGAGCGTCGGCCCGTCCCGAGGGGGGCCGTATGGTGGCCACCTCGGTGATGGAGGTCGACGGAGCGCAGGAGAAAGCCGCCGGCCTCAACCAGGCCGAACTGCAATATGTCAGCGACTATGTGGGGCAGTATTTCGGCGAACCGGAAGGCACCAACGGCCCCGTCTACGTCGGGGCGGTGATATTCGTGCTGTTCCTGCTGGGATGCGTGATAGTGCGCGGGCCGCTCAAATGGGCGTTGCTGGCGATGACGCTGCTGTCGGTGTTCCTCGCCCTGGGGCGCAACATGCAGTGGTTCACAGATTTGTTCATCGACTATGTGCCGATGTACAGCAAGTTCCGCACCGTCGAGTCGATACTCGTCATAGCCGAGTTCACTATGCCCGTGCTGGCCATCCTCGCCCTCCAGAAACTGCTGACCACCCCCAAGGCGTTCGACCGCTATTTCCGCCCGATATGCGTCTGCTTCGGGGTCACCGCGCTTCTCTGCCTCGCCGGATGGCTCTTCCCCTCGATCTACGGCCCCGCCATCTCGGAAAGCGACATCCAGATTTCCGACATGATAGCCCAGCAGCTCAGGATGGCAGGTTATCCCCCCGAAGCCACCTCGGTGTTCTCCATCAACAATCCCGCCATCGCCTCCTTCGTGGCCGAGGTTCGTTACGGGATGGTGGCTTCCGACTCCCTCCGCTCACTGATATTCGTGGTGCTGACATTCGGCATCATCTGTCTCTGCCTGAAAGAGAAATGCCGCCCCTGGCAGGGAGCGGTGCTGACAGGGTTGCTGGTTGCCGCCGACCTCTACTCGGTTGACAAGCGTTACCTCAACCACGACAGCTTCTGCACACCCGAGCTGTCGGCCACCGACCCCTTCCCCCTCAACGACAATGACCGCCGGATTCTGGCCGACACGGCCATGAACTACCGCGTCATGGACATCCCCCGCTTCTATGCCGCCGAGCCGTCATTCCACCACAAGATGATAGGTGGCTACCACGCGGCCAAACTGACCCGTTACCAAGACCTCATCGACCGCCACCTGGGCGCGTTCACCCGTGGCGGGGAGGTGGAGCAGGCCGACTTCAACATACTCAACATGCTCAACGCCAAATATTTCATCGCCGCCGACAATTCGCTGATGGTGAATCCTGACGCGCTGGGCAACGCCTGGTTTGTCGACTCCCTCGAAATCGTTGATGGGGCCGACGCCGAGATGGACGCCCTGGGCCGTATCGACCCGGCCGTGACAGCGGTGGCCGACAAGTCATTCGCCTCGGCGCTCAAGGATGCCGCCCGTCACCGCACACCCGGCGACACCATCTTCGAGACCTCATACACCCCCGCATCCCTCACCTACTCCGCAACATCGGCCAACGGCGGCCTGGCGGTCTTCTCCGAGGTCTACTTCCCCTGGGGGTGGGAGGCCACCATCGACGGCAAGCCGGCTGAGATTGCCCGCGTCAACTACCTGCTCAGGGGCATCGCCATCCCCGCCGGACACCATAAGATAGAGATGAGGTTCGCCCCCCGCTCGGTTTCGGCCACGGTCGGCGTCGCCCGTGCGGCGGTGATTGTAATATACGCGCTGCTTGGTGTGGCGCTGCTGTCGCTGCTGCTGTATCCCGACTTCAAAACTTTCCGTAAGAAATGAGCACTTTCAGACGCCGGATCAGGGAGATTGTCAGATGGCCGCGCCGTTACCGCACAAGCCGTGGGTTCGGCGTCCACTCCCCTTTCGCTTTCGAGTTCATCACGCGGGTGCTGCGCGACCGCGAGGCGTATTACTACGCCTACCCCGAGATAGATTCGCTCTGCGGCAAGAGCCACCGCGACGGCCTGATTGACAATATGGTGTTCTCCTCCTCCGACTACGAGCGCCAGGAGGCCCGTATGCTCTTCAGGATGCTCTGCCGCTTCAACCCCGCGCAGGTGATAGAAATCGGCGGCGGAAACGAAGTGAGCCGCATCATAATCGAGCGTGCCATCCCTTCAGCCACGCTTCACAGGTGGTCGCGCGAGACTCCGGTCCGGATCGACCCCTCAAAAAGCTGCTTCATCATCGTCAACTACACGATAGACATCAATTTCACCACGGTCAGAAGCTACCTGCTCGACGCCATCGACCATCCGGGGGGAGCTGTGCTGTTCTTCCGCAACATGCACCTGCCGGTGTTGCGCCGTCTGTGGGACCAGGTTGTGGCCGCCGCCTCTTTCGGTATGACATTCCACGACGATGTCAGCGGCGTATATGTGGCCAATCCCAAACTGCCGCGCGAGGATTTCGAAATGCTCCTGTGACAGATGAGGGAGATTGACGATATCCGGCGGCTGCGCCGCTCCTTTCTCGGCTACCTTACATTGCAGAGGGGGTTGTCGGAAAACACCCGTGAGGCATACGGGATGGATATAGACAAGCTTTTCGACTGGCTGTCGGCCGGACGCGCCGACGGGTCTCTGCCCCTGCGCCGGGTGACATACGAGACTTTGCAGGAATTCATGGCCCAGGTCCATGACCTCGGGATAGCGGTGCGCTCCCAGGCACGCCTGGTAAGCGGCATCAAGCAGTTTTTCCATTACCTCAGGGTGGATGGTTACCTTGAGTCCGACCCATCGGAGCTCCTGGAGGTGCCACGCATCGGACGTCACCTGCCGGAAGTGCTTTCGGTCGAGGAGATAGACTCGATAATCGGGGCAATCGACCTCTCAACCCCGGAGGGGATACGCAACCGGGCAATCATCGAGACCCTCTACGGCTGCGGACTGCGTGTGTCCGAACTGGTCAACCTCGAGATTTCAAAGGTGTATCTGCAGGAGCAATACCTCCTTGTCGACGGCAAAGGTAACAAACAGCGCATCGTGCCGATGTCGGAAGTGGCTGTGGAACGCATCCTGGAATACATGCGTGAGGCCCGTTCCAAAATAGAAGTGAAGCCCGGCGAGGAGAACATTCTCTTCCTCAACAGGCGCGGCTCACGCCTGACCCGACAGATGATATTCACCATCATACGCCGTCTGGCCCTGCAGGCCGACATACGAAAGACCATATCACCCCACACCTTGCGCCACAGCTTCGCCACCCACCTGCTCGAAGGTGGCGCCAACCTCAGGGCCATACAGCAGATGCTCGGCCACGAGTCAATCTCGACCACGGAAATCTATCTCCACCTCAACCCAACCCTACTGCGCTCGCAGATTCTCCTCCATCATCCCCGCAATATCTCCCGGTCGCTGTGAAAAGATTAGTCAGGCAGCTCACACACAGGACGTATCGAACAGGCCGCGTAACCGGGCACCACCGTCATAAAGGGAGAACGTGACTGTCCTACCTCCGGTTTCTCGAAAACCATACACTGCGAATTGCCTGACACCCGGTAATATCCCTTCTCCGCAGGATACTGGAAATCATATACCGCAGGGTCGTAAGGAAGAAAGTCGCAATAGCCTGCGGCTGGCAAGAATATCGATTCACCGCCGGGGGCTGTAAGACGGTAACCACTCCCCTCCCACGAAATCTCACACTTCCCGACAAGCTCGTTGAACTCCGCAGCCGTAGGCATACGCCAGGGAGCCTTCCATAGGGCCGTGGCGGCGTCATACGCCGTCCCGCTGATGTCCGAGTCTTCCGGAACCGAAGGAAAGCTCTCAGGGGCCTCGGAAGAGGTCACTGCCCTTGTAGCTCCCCACTTGAAGAGACTTCCAGGCGTCAGCGGCTCACTATCTTCATCAGGCCGCGACGCATCGAGATTGGCCGCCGCCCAACACACACTCAGCCCGAGGTCCATCCCCCGGTGGCCGTTGACAACAATGCCGCCATCCTGACTTCCATCCTCATCATTTTTGCCACCATTCCCCTCTTCATCCACATCATTGCCTGCCTCATCATCTTTCCCTTCATCGCCACCACTCCCCTCTTCATCACCGGATTCCACCCTTTCGGCCGCAGGCACATACGACGGCTCACTGCTGCAAGCCGCAACCGCCACAGCCAGTCCCAAAATAAAGACATCCCTCAGTTTAATCATATCATCAACTTAAAGTCATTCACAAAGTTACCAAATATATCCAAAGATTCCGCAGGTTACTCCGGAAAAGGTCTCACGCATTTTGAAAAAAGTCTCACGCAGATTATTCGGGAAAGGGTCTCACGCAGATTACGCGGATACGCAGATTAATCGCAGATAATAAAAAGAGAGGTCACGCAGATTATTTTAGAGATAATCAAGATTAAGCCGATTTTTAGGAAGGGTCTCACAGATTTCACAGATTACACAGATTGCCATCCGGATGGAAATACAACAACGTTCCATCCGGATGGCAATCTGTGTAATCTGTGAAATCTGTGAGACCTTTCTTTATTATCTGCGATTAATCTGCGTATCCGCGTAATCTGCGTGAGACCCTTTCCCGAATAATCTGCGCGAGACCTTTTTCGGAATAAAATCGAGGTAATTTATCCTACAACGATGTTTATAATCTTGTTGGGGACAACGATAATCTTGCGGATGGTCTTACCCTCAATCCATTTTGCGGCATCGGGCGACTCAAGAGCCAGCTTCTCGATTTCATCCTTGGATGTCTCGGGAGCCACCGAGAGTGTGAATCGGGTCTTGCCATTGAACGACACCGGGAGGTTGATGGCGTCAGCCTTGAGGTAGTCCTCATTCCAGGAGGGCCACTGCGCGTCACAAACGGTGGCGGCGGCATCCACTGAGTCCTCCTTGCCGTCGGCAGCCAGCGCATGCCAGAGTTCCTCGGCGACGTGGGGAGCGAAGGGAGCCAGCAGCACAGCCAGCGGGGTCAGCACCTCACGGCTGTGGCAGTCAAGTTTCGACAGCTCATTGACACAAATCATAAACGCCGCAACCGAGGTGTTGTATGAGAAAGTCTCGATGTCGCCGGTAACCTTCTTGATGAGGGTATGCACAGACTTCAGAGCCTCGCGGGAAGGCTTCTCATCATTGACAAGCCACTTCTCACCCTTGTAGAAGAGGTTCCACAGCTTCTTGATGAATCGGTTCACACCGTCGATACCATTGGTGTCCCAGGGCTTACTCTGCTCCACCGGACCGAGGAACATCTCATAAAGGCGCAGGGTGTCAGCTCCGTAACGTTCCACGATGTCATCGGGATTCACCACATTGAACATCGACTTCGACATCTTCTCGACTGCCCAGCCGCACACATATTCCCCATTTTCGAGGACAAATTCGGCATCGGCATATTCGGGACGCCAGCAGCGGAATGCCTCTGTGTCGAGACGGTCGTTTGAGACGATGTTGACATCCACATGTATCGGAGTGGTGTCATACTGCTTGCGCAGCCCGGCGGAAACGAAAGTGTTGGTATCCTTGATACGGTAGACGAAGTTGCTTCGGCCCTGAATCATACCCTGGTTGACCAGCTTGCGGTAAGGTTCATCCTTGCATACTTTTCCGAGGTCATAGAGGAACTTGTTCCAGAAGCGGGAATAGATGAGATGGCCGGTGGCATGCTCGGTACCTCCGACATAGAGGTCAACCTGCTCCCAGTAGTCATTGGCCTCTTTCGACACCAGTTCCTCCCGGTTGCGCGGATCCATATAGCGCAGGTAATAGGCCGACGAACCAGCGAAACCTGGCATAGTGTTGAGTTCCAAGGGGTATCCATCCTCGGTCTGCCAGTTCTCGGCACGGCCCAGAGGGGGTTCGCCCGACTCGGTGGGGAGATATTTGTCAATCTCGGGAAGCTGCAGGGGGAGCTTATCCAGGGGGAGCATCACAGGCACGCCGTCTTTGTAATACACCGGGAACGGCTCTCCCCAGTAACGCTGACGCGAGAAGATTGCGTCGCGCAGACGGTAGTTGACCTTGACGCGGCCAAGTCCCTCCTTCTCGATGAATTCCTTTGTCTTGGCGATGGCATCCTTCACCTCCAGTCCGTTGAGGTCGAGCTTATCGGATGCGGAGTTTATCATCTTACCCTCCTTGGCGTCGAAGCTCTCCTCGGAGACATCCGCACCCTCGATGAGGGGAATCACGGGGAGGTCGAATTTGCGGGCGAAGGCGTAGTCTCGGCTGTCGTGGGCGGGGACGGCCATGATGGCTCCCGTACCGTAACCGGCCAGCACATAGTCGCTGACCCAGATAGGTATCTGCTTGCCTGTCAAGGGATTTATGGCATAAGCACCGGTGAACACACCGCTCACCTTCTTGTCGGCGATACGCTCGCGTTCGGTCTTGTGCTTGATTTCATTGCGGTAATCCTCCACAGCCTGACGCTGGTCGGGGGTGGTCACCATGTCGACATACTTGCTTTCAGGGGCAAGCACCATGAATGTCACACCGAAGACAGTGTCTGCGCGGGTGGTGAAGATGGTCATCTCGACATCTGAGTCAGCCACCTTGAACTGCATCTCGGCACCCTCGGAACGGCCAATCCAGTTGCGCTGGGTCTCCTTGATGGAATCGCTCCATTCGAGGTTGTCGAGACCGTCGAGCAGACGGGGAGCATAGGCGCTGACACGCAGACACCACTGGTACATCAGTTTCTGCTCAACGGGGTAGCCGCCACGGATGGAAACACCCTCGCTCACCTCGTCGTTGGCAAGCACGGTGCCGAGCTTCGGACACCAGTTAACCATCGTGTTGCCCAG
>CAMWVQ010000069.1 GCA_947177635.1 uncultured Porphyromonadaceae bacterium
CCGCCGGCCCCGTCAGAGGTTTATAAGAGACTGGGCGGGGGAGTGTGGCGGGCTGGGGGATGTCTGAACCATCGACCGGTTCCGGCGTCCCCCTTCTTCCGCCATGCCTGCGCTGTTTTTTTGAGGTTTGCAAATGTTTGGAGGGTAGTGGGCTTGCAGGGTCGGGGGATTGTTGCTAACTTTGTTGACGGTTGCTTATCGCAGCATTGAAATTGAACATAAATAACGATACTCATATGTTTTCAGGAATAGTTGAGGAGGCGGCGGTTGTCGCCGCCGTGGTGCGTGAGGGGGGCAACCTCCATCTGACGCTGCGTTGCTCGTTTGCCGACGAGCTTAAGATTGACCAGTCGGTGGCCCATAACGGGGTGTGCCTGACGGTGGTCGCGCTGAACGGTGACTCCACTTACACGGTGACGGCCATCGAGGAGACCCTGCGCCGTTCCAACCTGGGTGACCTCAAGGTTGGCGACCTGGTGAATGTGGAGCGCTGCATGGTGATGAACGGGCGTCTTGACGGCCACATCGTGCAGGGGCATGTCGACTGCACGGCGCGCTGCACCGAGGTTGAGCAGCTCGACGGGTCGGCTTACTTCAAGTTTGAGTATGACGTCGCCCGCGAGATGGCCCGTCAGGGGTATGTGACCGTCGAGAAAGGCTCGGTGACGGTCAACGGTGTAAGCCTTACGGTCTGCGATTCCGCGCCCGACTCATTCAGGGTGGCCATCATCCCCTACACGATGGAACACACCAATTTCTGCCGGATTCAGCCCGGCTCGCGTGTCAACCTCGAGTTTGACATCATCGGCAAATACATCGCCCGTATATCATCCCTCTCCTGAATGCCTGCCCCCTTATGGCTTGCATAAACAGCATTTATAACTTCAAACCAAATATCACCATCCCATGAAATTCAGATTTGCCGCCGCGGGTGCGGTTGTGGTGCTGGTCTCCGGCCAGGCTTTCCCGTCGATTTTCCCTGAACCGGACCAGACTCCCCCGATGCCGCCGCAGAGCGTGCGCGCCGACAGCGTGGGGCCGGAGTTCCGCACCGTCGTTGTCACGGCCCTCAATGATGAGATATTCCGTGTAGACAATTACCTGCCCGGCCGGGAGCCTGCCCCCTCCAAGACCGCCATACTCCGCAAGGGGATGTTCAACGGCGGACTGATTGACAACCCCCATATCGGGGTGCTGACGACCCCCGGGGGAACCGTCGCCACTCTCGACAAGGCTACCGGAGCGGTGACAATCACCGGCGGCAAGGGGAAGGGGATATATGACAACGGCGAGCGTCCTGTCGACGCTTCCGGACGCAAGACCCTCTCGCTGCAGCCTATCGGCAGCGGGCAGTCATTCTACGGCGGCGGAGAGCGCGGCTACCGCCTCAACCTGGCTGGTGACACCCTGGTTATGTACAACCGCCAGAATTACGGTTACACCGGTTCCGACCCCCGCATCCGCCAGATGAACATCACAATGCCGCTGCTTGTCGCCCCCGAGGGCTACGGCATACTGATGGATGACTACGCGGCCGCCGAGCTTGTGGCCTCATCCCCCCTGACCTACGCCTCCGAGTCTCCCTCGGAGCTGTCATATTACTTCTTCGCCTCACCCGAGGGGATGCCCGGGGTGTCGCGCCAGGTGGCCGACCTTACCGGCCATCAGGACCTTCCTCCTTTCTGGTCGCTGGGCTACATCTCATCGAAGTATGGCTACCGCACCGAGGCCGAGACCCTCGGGGTGGCCGACTCGCTGCGCCGCGCGGGCTACCCCCTCGACGGCATGGTGCTTGACCTCTACTGGTATGGGAAGGAGGAGGACATGGGACGTCTGGCCTGGGATCCCGACCAGTGGCCCACCTACCGCAAGATGCTCGCCGACCTCAAGAAGGATGGGGTGAACATCGTGGCCATCTCGCAGCCCTACGTCCTGCGCAATGGCCGTGCCATCGACAACTACAACCACCTCGCCCCGCGCGGAATGTTCGGCAAGGACTCCGTAGGCGGAGTCAAGGATGTCAGGATATGGGTCGGCGAAGGCGGCATGCTCGATGTCTCCAACCCCGAAACCCGTCTCTGGATGCGCGAGCGCTACAAGGCCCTTACCGACAGCGGCATGGGCGGATGGTGGGGCGACCTCGGCGAACCTGAGGTGCATCCCGACGGCATGTATCACCACAACGGCCTGACCACCCGCCAGTATCACAACCTCTACGGCAACGAGTGGAGCCAGATAATCTACGACCTCTTCAAGGAGGAGTATCCCGACACCCGCCTTATGACGCTGATGCGAGGCGGCACAGCCGGTCTCCAGCGATTCTCGGTCTTCCCCTGGTCTACCGACGTTTCCCGCTCCTGGGGCGGCATGGAGCCTCAGATACGCATCATGCTCAACTCAGGCCTCAGCGGCCTGGGCTACATGAGCCACGATGTCGGCGGTTTCGCCGTTGACCCCTCCAATCCGGTCGACCCCGAGCTGTATGTCCGCTGGTGTCAGTTAGGGCTCTTCTCCCCGATACTGCGCACCCACGCCACTCAGGCCGCCGAGCCTTACAAATACCCCGAATACCAGTATATCCTCCTCCCGCTTGTCAAGGAGCGTTACCGCTGGCTCCCCTACAACTACACCCTCGCCGCCGACAATGCCCGCTTCGGCCTCCCGCTGGTGCGTCCGCTGGGATATTACGACGAGAATCCGGCCCTCTATGACTCCGTCAGCGACCAGTATCTCTGGGGCCGTGACGTGATGGTGGCTCCGGTGATGGCCCAGGGCGCGACATCGCGCAACGTCATCTTCCCCGCCGGAACCTGGGTTGACATCAACAATCCCTCCAATGTCTATGCCGGCGGCAGCGAGGCTGTAGTGGAGGCTCCCATTGAGATTCTCCCCCTCTTCGCCCGCGCCGGGGCGTTGCTCCCCAAGGCCGACTACAAGATGGGCAACACCGGCGACTATGATCCTTCGCGCTACACCATCGACTACTATCCCGTGGCCGGTGAGTATGGCAAGACATCCTACACCCTCTTCGAGGACAACCGCCTTTCGGCCAAGTCGCTAATCCAGGGTGAGTACGCGCTCATCGACATCTCCGCCGACAACACCGCCGACACCCTCACCCTCTCGGTGGCCAAGCCTGAGATGACTTACAAGGAGATGCCCGCCAAGCGCGCCATCAACTTCGTAATCCACAATGTCGACCGCCCCCGCAAGGTGACATCCACCGCCCGCATCAAGCAGAGCTACGACAAGAAGACCCGCACCCTGACGGTGACGGCCTCCTCCGTAGAGCTTCCCCTCGAGATAACAGTCGCCAAGTAAGGCGGTCAGCCTCGCGGATACCACAATGCTCGCGGATACCACAATGTGGGTAGTCCGAGAGCCATACGCGGCGGCTCCCCCACGGATTTCCGTGGCCGGGAGCCGCCGTCGGCTTGTCAGGCATCGCATATTGTAGGTAATTTGAAGTCAGGGTGATACAACCTAAAGGAATAATACCTAACTTTGTATCGGAATCAACGGGCAAGCACTACCGTTTTCCAGGTCTTCATATATTGAAATACCAGTTTATAGCGAATAAAACGTAAGCCATAAAGCAGCCCCGACGTGAGCCGGGGCTGTTTTGCGTCCACACCACAAGGTCTCACGCGGATTAAATACTGTCTCACGCGGATTACTCGCGGATTTATGGAGAAAGGTCTCACAGATTACACAGATTACACAGATGCCATCCGGAGCGAAATCCATCCGGATGGCATCTGTGTAATCTGTGTAATCTGTGAGACCGTTCTTCATAAATCCGTGAGACCTCTTCCAAAATCTGAGAAATCAGAGACTTCTCCCGAAATCAGAGACCTCGCTATAAATCTATGAGAAATCCGCGGGAAATCTGCGGTATCTGCGGAATCTGCGTGAGACCCGCCCCCTCCCGGGATTAGTCGCGGAGCTTGTCGGCGAGGTTTCCGGCCAGGTCTGCCCCCTTGTCGAGGGTGTTGGCGGTGAAGTCCTTCACCTTGTCGATAATCGACGCACCCTTTTCGAGGGCGGCATCCTTGATGTCACCGGCCTTGTCTTTGAGCTGCGCGGCTTTCTCGGCGGCGGCGTCCTTGATGTCGCCGGCCTTGTCTTTGAGCTGCGCGGCCTTCTCGGCGGCGGCATCCTTGATGTCGGAAGCCTTTTCGGCCGCCTGGTCTTTCAGGTCAGCCGCCTTCTCCTTGAGTTCGGCTGCTTTGTCTTTGACGGCCTCTTTGGCCGCTTCTGCACTCACCTGCGCGGCGGTCTTGGAGACATTGGCCGCTGCCTGAGCTTTCTGTTCGTTTGTCAGAGTCATAGTGGTAGTTGTTAGGTTATTGGTGTTTTATAATTCAAATCTGGAGTATAAACCTCCGGCAGGGGGCTCCGGTTCGCGAACAAATCTTAAAAATCATAATCACGGCTGGTTCCGCCCCTCCCAAAATTCCCCATATCCCCAAAATCCCCAAAATCAAAATTCCCAAAATTCCCAAAATTCCCAAGCCTCCTATTTCTCCCATTCTTCCCCGGGGGATAAACAGACAGATGGCCGTCCGGGGTTGATTCCGGAGGGCCATCTGTTGGTTATCGGGGGCTTTACTCCCCGGGGCGGCCTGCGGGGGCAGGCTGCGGATTAGCGGAGGTAAAGCTTGGTGGTGTTGACGATGTAGAAGCCGGGGGCGAAGTCGGTCAGCACGTTGGTGCCTTCGTTGACCTCACGTACCAGCGAACGGCCATCGATTGAGGTGACGGTCACGGAGCCTGCCACGGGAGCCTCGACGATGATAGAGCCGCCACGGGTGTAGATCTTCATGCCGGGAGCGGCGGTGACATCAGCCAGGCCTGACTGCTTGAAGCCGTTCTTGTCGTAGAGACCGTAGTTCTGGGCTGTGAAGTCTCCGGTCTGGGAGCCGTTGCCGTTGTTGAAGATGATCATCGGCTTGGCGATGTTGTCGGTGGTGGTGAAGGAAACCTTGTAAAGGTTGCCCTCGACTGTCATCTTGGTGCCGGGCCATGCGCCGAGGTATTCTTTGCCACCGTCGCCATTCCAGAAGTAGGCGTAAACCGACGCCCAGTTTGACAGGGAGTTGTCGAAGTAGTAGACATATGTGTTGGCATCACCTACCGGGGGTTTGGGATCATCGGGAATCTCGCCGGCGCCTTCGATGGTCTTCACATAGCCGTTGAGGGTGTAGTATCCGCCGTTGACAAACTTGAAGCCGTCTTTGTTAGACTGGTTGTTTCCGGCGTTGCTGAAGATGATTTTGGCGTCATCGGCGATTTTGCCTGTACCGGTGTATGTCCATTTGTAGACATTGTTTCCGAGGTAGGTCATGCTCTGTCCGGGCCAGCTGCCGCCGGTGTAGTTGGTGCTGCTGCCCCATATCCAGGCGGTGGCGGGGTTCCAGGAGTCATGTTCGAAGAAGATGGCCTGTTCGCCCTCAGCCATGGCGGGAGCTGTAACCTCTTCGGGCTCCTCACGGTCGCCGCCGACGACGGTGCCGCCGCCGACAGGTTTCTCTGTCCAGGTCTCTTCGGGCATAGTCTCTTCGGGCCATTCGGTCCACTGTCCTTCTACGGGCGCGCTGCCGTAGAGATATTTGCCGTCTACGCCTACCTTGCCGGGAGCCTTGGTCTTGTCGGTGTCGAGGACATATACGCGGAGGTTGCCCTTGCCTGAGCAGGAAGCGGTCAGGGTGCCGTCGGTGACGGTCTTCACGTCGCCGGTGATGGCGTCGACATAGCGTCCGTTGAGCACACCGGTGAAGGTGGCGTCACCGCTGATGGTCACCAGCACGTAAGAGTCGGTGGTGGCGTCGGTGAAGCGGCGCTTGAAGGCCATCTTGCCAGAGCATCCCTCATTGCTGTACTGCCCCTTGCGGAGGGCGGGGACAGCGGCGCGGATTTTGTTGAGGCGCTGGATATGGAGGGCCAGGGGGTATGAGAGGGTCGAGGCGAGGTTGCCGGTCGCGCCGTTGTACTCGGCGAAGTCGGTCACGTTGACGTCACCCTCGATGTATCCGCCGAAGTAAGCGCGGCCTGAGTCCTTGAGGGCGATTACCGCACCCTTGTCGATGTCTTTTCCTTTCTGGAACTCGACCTCGGAGCCGTAGTAGATACAGGGGATTCCGCGGAAGGTGAACATCAGCGAGAGGTTCTCGGCCCAGGTGTCCTGTGTGCCGGTGAAGCGGTAGTTGCTGTCGGGAGCGTAGTCGTGGGAGTCTACATATACCACATTGTAGGTGGCATCGTTGTAGAGCCAGTCTTGCGAGCGTACACCGTAGGCCCCGGCGGCGGAGTTGAAGTTCCAGTGCATCGCGAAGTCGATGACATTGAGGCCGGAGTGCTGGGAGTGGTCGGGGGTGTGGTATTCGTTGCCGTTGAGGGTGGCGTTGTCGCTGCGGCGGAGGATTGACGAGGAGTGGCCAAGGTCATCGATTCCCGACTGGAGGGCAGAGTCCCAGTTGGTGTGGCCCGAGACGGTGAAGAAGTCCTGGGAGCCTTCAGTCTTGGTAGGGATAGCCACCACGCTGTCCCATGAATCGGGGTTCATGTCCCAGGCGTAGTCCTTGTTCTCCTTCCAGGTGTAGTAGCAGGGGGAACAGTTGTAGTTCTCGCCACGGTAGATAACCTCCATCGAGCGGGCGCAGACCTCGCCGTACATGAAGAAGGGGGTGTTGCCACGCTTTGCCTTCGCCTCGGGGCTTTCAGCGGCGGCGTGGAGCTGGGGGATGAACATCTTGTTGAAGGCCAGACGGGGAATGTGGCCGGCGGTGTCGATACGGAAGCCGTCGACACCCATCTTGATGAAGCGGGAGTAGCATTCCACCAGGTAGTTGGTCACGCGGGGGTTCTCGGTGTTGAGGTCAACGCAGTCGCCTGCGATCTGTCCCCACCAGCGGGAGGGGTCGTCCCAGTCAAACCAGGCCTTGTGGTGGTAGAGGTTGTGTATGTCTTTGTTGGTGAAGTCTGAGTTCTTCATCAGGGCAAGGCGGGCGCCGTACTGGTCGCCGGGCTTGAGCGACAGGTAGTTGTCGGGGAGAAGTCCGCCGTTGCTTACGGTCAGGGGCTTCATCGAGGCGTTGATGTCGGCCAGGTCTTTGGTGTAGTCCTTCTCAAACATCGGGCAGAGGTTGGCCTCGCCGAAGTTTCCGGTGTGCTGGATTACGATGTCGAGGATGAGCTTCATGCCGCGCTTGTGGACCTCGTCGATGAGTTCCTGGAAAGCCACGTCGGCGTCGGCGGCTGTCGCGTCCTTCGACGTGTAGCGGTGGTCGACCTTGGAGAAGTCCATCGCGTGGTATCCATGGTAGTCGAGACCTGAGGCGTTCTCCACCACGGGGGTGATCCATACGGCGGTGAAGCCCAGGGCCTTGATGTAGTCGAGTTTCTTGATGAGGCCCTTGAAGTCGCCACGCCACTCGGGGTCGTTGATGTTCTTCACGCCGTCCCAGCAGTAGACGTTGTTGTTGGGATCGCCGTCATAGAAACGGGTGGTCATGGCGAAATAGATGGTCTCGTCGCGGAAGTCGTCGCGCGAGCCGACGAATGTCGCCGCCGAGGCAGTCCCTGCGGTCAGGGCCATAAGACCACCAAGCAGGTACCGGTTCATATTTTTCATGAGATTCGGTAAAAAATGGAAATGATGGTTGAAAAGTGAATGTAAAAGTAAGATGTTGGTAATGACGTAAGGTTACCTGCCGCAAAGATAGGTATTTTATTCCTAACAGCCAAGAAAAAACAGTGTAGGAATCGGGATGTCAGCTGATTTTTCCGCCGGGATGATGTCAGAAGGGGCTGAAACGGATGGGGAGGGCGGTCTGCTCCCCGGTGAACGGGTCGGGGCGGCGGCTGTCGTAGGCGAGGCGTCCGTTGACCCATGTCTGCTCCACCTTGAAGTTGACTTTCCGCCCGGCGAAGGGGGTCCAGCCGCAGGTGCTTATCACATCGTCGTCAGTGATTTCAACCTCCGTGTCGGGGTCGATTATCACGAGGTCGGCCCAGTAGTTGGGGCGTATGAAGCCACGGCGGTCTACGTTGTAGAGCAGCGCGGGGTTGTTACACATCTTCTCGACCACCTTCTCGTAGGTGAAATATCCTTTGCGGGCGAGCTGGAGGGTAAGGGGGAGGGAGAACTGCACTGACGGCATGCCGGAGGCGGCTGTCAGGGCGTTTCCCTGTTTCTGGGCGGGAAGGTGGGGGGCGTGATCGGTGGCGATGATGTCGATGCGGCCGTCTGAGAGGGCGTGCATCAGGGCCTTGCGGTCATCCTCGGTCTTGATGGCGGGGTTACACTTTGTTAGTCCCCCGGTGGCTTCCACCGAGTTGTGGTCGAACAGCAGGTAGTGGGGGCATGTCTCGGCGGTGACGCGCTTTTTGGCCAGGGGGCCGGGAGTGAGGTAAGCCAGCTCGTCGGCGGTTGTGACATGTAGCAGGTGGAGGCGGGCGTCATATCGCCGGGCCAGCTCGATGGCGTGGCCCGAGGCGGCAACGCAGGCCTGGCGGGAGCGGAGTATGTGGTGCAGCCCCACGGGGATGCCGGCGGGGTATTCTTTCTTCAGGGCCTCCCGCGAGGCGGCGATGATGCGCTCGCTCTCGGCGTGGCAGGCTATCACCCCACGGTAGGTGCGGAAGAGGGTGGAGATGGCCGAGTCGTCGTCGACGAGCATGTTGCCTGTCGATGAGCCGAGGAAGAGCTTGACGCCCGGCACACGGGTGGGGTCGGCGGCCATCAGCTGGTCGAGGTTGCTGTTGGTGGCGCCCAGGAAGAAGGCGTAGTTGGCGGCGGAGACGCCGGCGGCGCGCTGTGTCTTCTCCTCCCAGGCCTCCAGGGTGGTGGTGGCGGGGTTGGTGTTGGGCATGTCGAAGAATGAGGTGACCCCTCCGGCGATGGCGGCGCGGCTCTCGGTGGCGAGGTCTCCTTTCTCTGTCAGGCCGGGGTCACGGAAATGGACATGCTCGTCTATGGCCCCGGGGAAGACCATCTTCCCCTCGCAGTCCACGATGTCGTAGGCCTCCGTGTCGACCTCGCGCAGGTCGATGCGTCCGCTGTCGATTCGCCGTATCATTCCGCCCGACACTACGATTGTGCCGATGAACCGGAATCCATCGTTGAATATCAGGCCGTTTGTGAATAATATCGGTTTCATTGCGGGGGGATGTGGAGGTGTCGGAGGTGATGGTGTCGGCGGGGTCAGCGTTTTTCCGGCGCGGTGGCGCGGGGATATTTGCGCGACCAGGATGAGACTTTGAGCTTGATTACCCCGAAGAAGGCTTCGCTGAAGATGCCTGACGACATCTTGCTCGTGCCCAGCACGCGGTTGACGAAGACTATCGGGACTTCACCGACCTTGAATCCGCATTTGGAGGCGGTGAATTTCATCTCTATCTGGAAGGCGTAGCCTTTGAAGCGGATTTTGTCGAGTTCCATGGTCTCGAGCACTTCGCGGCGGTAGCAGCAGAAGCCGGCGGTGGTGTCGGCGACTTTCAGCCCGGTTATGGCCCTGACATATTTGGAGGCGAAGTAGCTCATCAGTACACGCCCCATCGGCCAGTTCACGACGTTCACCCCGGTGAGGTAACGCGAGCCGACGGCGACATCCATCTGCCCTGAGGCGCAGGCCTCGTGGAGCTTCAGCAGGTCCTGGGGGTTGTGTGAGAAGTCGGCGTCCATCTCGAAGATGTAGCTGTAGCCGTTGTCGAGGGCGCGGCGGAAACCGGCGATGTAGGCTGTCCCCAGCCCGAGTTTCCCTTTCCTCTCGAGGAGGTCGACGCGGCCGGGATACTGCTCCATCTTGGAGCGCACGATGGCGGCTGTGCCGTCGGGGGAGTTGTCATCCACCACCAGCACGTCGAAGCGGCGCGGCAGGGCGATGACCGCGTCGATTATCGCCGAGGCGTTTTCCTTCTCATTGTACATCGGTATGATTACCACCGACTCGCTTCTGGCTTCCAATTGGCTTCTGTGTTTGGTGATGATGAATAGAGGTTTCCGATTCTCTCGGCAAAGTTACATACTTGTTTCAAAACCGCCAACTTATCAGGGGGAAATCTTCCGCCGCAAAGTTTAAAAAAACTGAAATCGGGGAGTATGACCCGTGAGGTGGAGCCGTCACGGGGCGGGTGAATAGGGGG
>CAMWVQ010000070.1 GCA_947177635.1 uncultured Porphyromonadaceae bacterium
CTCTCATTCATCCCCTCCCGCCACTCTCTCCCAGATTTCACATTCTTCCCAATCCTCCCAAAACTCCCTCTCCCCCACCCCGGCGAATGCCCGTAATCGGAGAAATAAACCACCGCCAGCTGGGACGCGTAGTGATCAGCTCGCGCCCCAACAGCCGCCGCGCCACCGCCAGATGGCGCAACGGCCTGGTGAGCCTGAACGTGCCGCGCCAGCTCGGCCTCCCCGCCATCAACCGCCTCCTCGACGACTTCGCCCCCAGGCTGCTCGCCTGCCGCCCGTCGCTGCGCTACAGCGCCCCCTCGCGGATGAGCTTCCCGGGAGTGGACTTCGTCATAGCCCGCCAGAGCGTCGCCCCCTCCCGGATGCTCGCCAAAGCCTCACTGCCAGTCTGCTCGCTGGAAATCGGCACCGACTTCGACCTTGACGACGACGCCACAACGAGGATGGCCAGCACCCTGCTCTGCCGCATGGCCCGCAAGGTGGCCCCCGACATCCTGCTCCCCAGGGCGCGCGAGCTGGCCGCGCGCATCGGCCGCAACCCCGTCGGATGGACCATCTCCACCGGCTTCCGCACCCTCGGCTCCTGCTCCTTCCGGGGCTACATCTCGCTGAGCTACGTGCTGGTGTTCCTCCCCGCCGACCTGCGCGACTACATCATCTGCCACGAGCTGGCCCACCTCTCCGAGATGAACCACTCCCCCCGTTTCCACACCCTGCTCGACAGCTACCTCGACGGCCGCGAGGCCATCCTGGCCGCCCGCCTCCGCCAATACTCCTGGCCCGTGTTACGCCGATAACCCGCCTCCCATCCTTCGCCGCGCCTTGGCCCCGGTTTGCGGATTTTTTTATCGGGGATTTGGATTATTGAGACTTTTTTATGTATCTTTACACGCTGGTTTCGTCTGCAACTGGGAACCTGAAGGATGTATCGTATGAACTTTGCCGGGCCGAAGACAGCCCTCCCAAGTCCGATGCCCCCGGGATATGCACATAAAACCGTGAAAACTAAACAATAACATAAACATAGTCAACATGAAACTCAAGCTGTTTCCTTTGATGCTGCTCGGCGTCGCCGTCCCCTCCGTGGCACAGACCGCGGCGGTCTCCGGAACGGTAGTCGATGCAGGCACTGGCGCGCCCGTCTCAGGCGCGACCATCTCTATCCAGGACCAGGGGATAACCGTCACGACAGGCCCCGCCGGAGATTTCCGCATCTCAACGGCCCTCCCGGGAGAGACACTGCTGACAATCGCCGCTCCCGGCTATGCCGGAGGAGCGACCCAGCTCCGCCTATACAATGACCAGACTGTAAGCGCCGGCAACGTAATCCTCGTGGCCGACGACGACGAGTTTGTGACCTTCAACGAGGACAACAACAACGAGCTTCTTTTCGACGAGTCGTTGCTCGAGGATGAGGAAGGCAACGGCCAGACCGTCACAGCCCTCTCCGGAGCCAGCGACAACATATATTACAAGTTCACCCGCTACGGATACTCACCCCTCTACAGCAACTACCGAGGCGTGGGCTCGCGCTACCAGGAGACCTACATCAACTCCCTGCCGATGAACGACCTCATCCGCGGAGGATTCTCCTTCTCGCAGCTCGGCGGCATGACCTCGCGAGCCTTCCGCAACAACACCTCCACGGTGGGCCTCGGCGCGTCGGCCTACGGTTTCGGCGGCATCTCGGGCTCGCAGAACTTCAACACCATCACCGACACCTACGCCCCCGGCTTCAACGGCTCGCTGAGCTACACCAACTCAAACTACAACTACCGCGCGATGGCAACCTACTCCTCCGGCCTGACCGACAACGGCTTCGCGCTCACCATCTCGGCCATCGGCCGTTACTCAAAGGAAGGTGTCGTGCCCGGCACATTCTACAACTCCGGAGGCCTCTTCCTCTCGCTTGAGAAGGTGTTCGACAAGAAAAACTCCCTGACACTCACCGCATGGGGCGCGCCCACACAGTATGCCAACGGCAAGGCCACCGTACAGGAGGTATATGACCTCGTGGGCGACAACCTCTACAACCCCACATGGGGATGGCAGGCCGGGAAGAAACGCTCAGACAACATCCGCGAGAAGTTCGACCCCACGGCCATGCTGACATGGTTCCACAAAGGGGAGAGGACAACCCTCAACACCTCAGTGGCTTTCAGATGGACCAACTTCTCACGCACCCGCCTGAACTACTACAAGGCAAACGACCCCAAGCCCGACTATTACAAGAACCTCCCCTCATACTTCATCTACGGGCAGGACACTCCCGAGTGGGGTCTCTACGACTATTACACCGACCTCTGGGAAAACAACGTCGGCGGCATACAGCAGATTGACTGGGACGCCATGTACCTGGCCAACCACCTCAACAACATCCAGAACCAGTCGCTCCCGGCCGACCAGCAGAAAGGCTCGACCTACATCCAGCAGATGGAACACTCCAAGCAGTTCAACTTCATCGCCGGAACCACCCTCAACCACCGCTTCTCTGACAACATCACCTTCCAGGCAGGCGTGAACTTCAACTACACCCGCTCGGCCGAATACATGACCATCAAGGACCTCCTCGGGGGAGCTTTCTGGGTAGACGTCGACCCATTCTCCGACCGAGACATGTATGACCCCACAGCCAACCCCGACATCCTCCAGAACGACCTCGACAACCCCAACCGCAAAGTCGTGGAGGGTGACCGCTTCGGCTACGACTACAACATCAACGCCATGAAGCTCCAGGCTTGGGTGCAGAACCAGCACAAGTACGCCCACTGGGACATCAACTACGGCGCCTCCTTCTCCTGGGAAGAATTCTACCGTTTCGGCCACATGCGCAACGGACGCGCCCCGCTTAACTCGCTTGGCAAGTCGAAGACCCTCGACTTCGAGGACTTCGCCGTCAAGGCCGGCGTGACCTACAAGCTCGACGGACGCAACTTCTTCACAATCCAGGGACAGTACTCCACCGACGCCCCCCTTATTTCCGACGTCTACATCTCCCCCCGCATCAAGGACCTCACCATCAAAGACCCCAAGTCACAGAAGACACTGTCGGTTGACGCCTCCTACAACTGGAACTACCGCCGCTTCCGTGGCTCCATCGGCGCTTACTTCACCAACATCGACGACGCCGTCGAGCGCATGGGATTCTACGACGAGTCGCTCAACACATTCTGCAACTTCGCCCTCAACGGCGTGAAGCGCCAGTACAAGGGCATCGAACTGGGAATGGCCTACAAGATTCTCCCCTCGCTGACAGCGTCATTCGCCGGCACATACGCCAAGTTCCAGTACAAGAACAATCCGATGGGCATGCGCTCTGTCGAGAACGGCCTCTACCCCGACGCCGAGAAACAGGTCTTCCTCAAGAACTACACCTGCACCTCCACCCCCCAGCTGGCCTTCAACATCGCCCTCGACTGGCAGGCCCCGAAGATGTTCTTCGTCAACGTCAACGCCTCCTACCTGGCCGAATACTACGTCAAGCTCGCCTACCCCTACCATGAGCAGCAGCCCGACATGTGGACCGCAGCCTGGAACCAGCAGGAAGCCCAGCAGATAATCGACGCCTACGCCGACCAGCCCAAGCTCGACAACCAGTGGGTGCTCAACGCCTCCGTGGGCAAAATCATCTACATCAACCGCAAACTCTCGCTCAACCTCAACCTCTCGGTTTCAAACATCCTCAACAACAAAGACCTTGTAATCAACGCCTTCCAGCAGAGCCGCGTGGACACCAAGCGCTACAACGTGAACGCCTTCCCCACGAAGCTCCAGTATGCCCAGGGCATCAAGGTTTACTTCAACGTCGGTGTGCGCTTCTGACATCCCGCGTGAACCCAACAACACCGAAACCGCTTTAATAAAGAAAGAACTGAAATGAAAAAGTCAATTCTATACATAGCGTCGCTGCTGATTGCCGCCGTGGGCTTCTCGGCCTGCGATGACGACAAGGCGATGCCCCCGATGTGGGAGCCCGGGTCTGACAAAGAGATTCCGGCCGCAAACGCCACCATCCTCGAACTGAAGGAGGCCTTCAACGACCCGGCCACATACAGCTACAACAAACTCATCGGCGACAAAGAGGACGGAAGCCATTACATCATCCAGGGCAAAGTCGTTTCATGCGACCTGGCCGGAAACATCTACAAGAACCTGATGATCGAGGATGAGACCGCCGGACTCACGATAGCCGTAAACCAGACAAAGCTTTACCAGAACTACAAGCCCGGCCAGATGCTGACAATCGACTGCACCGGCCTGCGCATCGGAGCATACGGCAACTGCATGCAGCTCGGAGGAGAGCCCCAGACGGGCAAAGAGCAGCCCGGACGAATCGACGAGGACATCTTCAACGAGCATGCCATCGTACACGGGTTCCCCGAGGCTGTCGCTCCCCGGGTGGTGACCGTCCCCGAGGTTGACGCTGCCCGCCAGGACAACCAGCAGTTCCTGGCAATGCAGAGCCGTCTTGTGAAATTCGAGAACATGGAGTTCGAGGATCCCGGAGAGCCTCTGGCCACCCAGGGACAGTCCACCTCCCGTTATGCCGTTGACGAGAACGGCAACCGCATCCAGCTTTACAACTCCGGCCAATCCACATTCTGGTTCAACAGCCTCCCCTCGGGCAAAGGAGACATTGTCGGCATCCTATCGTTCTACAACCGCGAGTGGCAGGTGCTGCTGATCGACCTCGCCAGCCTTGAGAATTTCTCAGGCAGCACAGCCCCGGTAGTCCCCATCTTCTCGGAGACCTTCGCCAACGGAGCCGGCTCGTTCACCATCGAGAACGAGACCCTCCCCTCGGGGCTGCAGTATGTCTGGACCGCCGATTCGCGCTACTCATGCATGAAGGCATCGGCGTTCGCCAACAGCACCAACTACAAGACCTCCTCATTCCTGGTTTCGCCTGAAATCGACCTGGCCGGCCTCTCCCAGGTGAGCGCCTCGTTCGACCAGGCTGTCAACTACTACGCCAGCATCGACGCGGCCAAGGAGGAGTCTACTTTCGTCGTGCGAGAAATCGGCGGCGAGTGGGAGACCCTTGAAATCCCCCGCTACCCCTCGTCACTCTCCTGGACTTTCATGTCGACCGGCCAGATAGACCTCTCGAAATACGCCGGAAAGAAAATCCAGGTGGCATTCCACTACACCTCAGACGCCAAGGCCGGCACATGGGAAGTGAAGAACCTGAAAATAAAAGGATTCAATTAATCCACCGCTCTAAAGAACCATCCATATGAAATCCATTATAAAGAATCTTTCGTCAGGATTGCTGGCCGCCTCGGCCCTCATCGGGTTCTCGGCATGCCAGGACGACATCGACACCCCCAGCCTTGTCCAGGAGGTGCCGGTGGCGAACCTTAAGCCCAACTCCACCATCCTTGAAGTAAAAGAGGCGTTCTGGGAGAACACCATACCCTACTGCAACCAAATCGGCACCAAGGAGAACGGAGACCACTACATCGTCAAGGGACGAGTGATTTCAAGCGACGTGGCCGGGAATGTGTTCAAGTCGCTATACATACAGGACGAGACCGCAGCCCTCCCCCTGTCTATCAACCAATACAACCTCTACCTGAGCTACCGCGTGGGGCAGGAGGTGGTTATCGACCTCACCGGGCTATACATCGGGCGTTACGCCGGGCTGGAGCAGCTCGGATACCCCCAGTGGAGCGCGAGGGACAACGCCTACCAGCCGACCTTCATGCAGCCCGGAATCCTTGAAGGGCACATCGAGCTGAACGGACTCCCCGAGCCCGCCAAAATCGACACCCTGATTATTTCAAGCCTCTCGGAACTTGAGACAAACGCCACCTCCGCCGAGTTCATGCAGAAGATGCAGGGACAGCTCGTGCGCGTCAACAACGTCAAGTTCATCCCCCAGGACGGCCTCGACGTGCTGGGCATATACCACGAGAACGTCAGCCAGAAAATCGCCGACGCGTCAGGCACCCAGCTGACCGTCCGCACCTCAGGCTACTCCAACTTCTGGAACACCCCGCTCCCCGAAGAGAACGGCGACGTGGTGGGTATCCTCGGATACTACTACTCATCCTCCGACCCCTCAAGCTCCTGGCAGCTCACCCTCATCGACAAGGAGGGCATGATGAACTTCGGCAACCCGACCCTGCCGTTGGGCAGCAAGGAGCGTCCCTACACCATCGCCGAGGCGGTCAAGGCTGAGAACGCCGGCACCTCAGCCACAGGCTGGGTGGAGGGCTACATCGTCGGCACCATCGCCCCCGAGGTGGAGAACATCACCTCCTCCTCGCAGATTGAATGGGGGGCTGACGCCACCCTGGCATCATCTGTCGTGATCGGCGCCTCCAAAGACACCCGCGACCTCAGCGAATGTCTCGTGATGTCCCTCCCCCAGGGTTCGGTCATGCGCGCATACGTCGCCCTGGCCAACCATCCCGAGAACCTCGGCAAGAAGCTGATGGTGCTCGGACGCCTGGAGAAATATATGGGCACATACGGAGTCACCGGCAACAACGGCTCCATCGACGAGTTCTCGCTTGAAGGTGTCGAAATCGTTGTCGGAGGCTCCGGCACCGAAGACTATCCCTATGAGGTCGGGAAGGTAATCGGGTTCAAACCCCAGTCGACAACAGACTCGGAATATCCCGGCGTATGGGTCAAGGGATACATCGTCGGCACTTACCACGACTATGACGCCCACTTCGAGACCGCCAACGCCTCCAACAACAACATACTGCTGGCGGCCTCTCCCGACGTGAAAGACAAGTCGCAGTGTATCGACGTCCAGCTCCCCTTCGGCGATGTCCGCACCGCCCTCAACCTGGCCAACAATCCCGGCATGCTCGGCGCGCAGGTGGAACTTTACGGCGATGTGCTTAAATACAACACAATGCCCGGACTCAAGAACACCTCCAAATACAAAATCCTGTCGCAAGGCACCGGCGGCGGCGACACCCCGACTCCTCCCGTGACAGCCGACGGCCTCGACGAGAACTTCGACGCCTCCACCTCCCTCCCCTCGGGATGGAAAGCAGTGAAGCTTCAGGGCAACAAAGCCTGGTATGTGGCCTCGTTCTCAGGCAACAACTACGCTTCGATGACAGGCTACAAGGGCACCGCCCCCTTCGATTCCTGGCTGGTATCCCCCGCCGTCGACCTCTCTAAGGTGTCGGCCAAGACACTCTCCTTCAGGTCGCAGGTAAACGGCTACGGCTCCACCACCTCGACCATCGAGGTCTTCGTGCTCAGCTCTGACGACCCGGCTACCGCCACCAAGACCAAGCTCCCGGCATCGTGGCCCACTCCTCCCTCCTCGGGCTACTCCTCCTGGCTCGGCTCAGGGTCTCTCGACCTGTCGGCATTCTCCGGCACCGTCTACATCGGGTTCCGCTACGCCGCCACCGAGGATTCCAACTACGCCACCTGGTGTGTTGACGATGTCTGCATCCCCGCCAAGTGAGAAAACAACTCCAGATAATCCCTGAATGAAACGCGGGGCGCCCCTGTCGAAAGGAGCGCCCCGCATTTCAAACCGGGCCTCCACGTCACTCCCAATCCCCCTCTGCCATGCCATCCTCATCACATAAGCTTTCGCGAATCAGCTCCCTTGTCCTGGCCCCCGCGTCGGCCAACCTGAGATTCTTCACAGCCGCCGCCCTGATGGCCGCCGCCATCCCGTGGATGTTCGCCGTCACCCAAAGCGCACGAATCCTGTGGCTGATGCTGTTCGCCACCATCCAGGGGATTGCCCTCTCTTACCTCCTCTGCCTGCTGCTCTCGGCGGTCAGGAACCGCGTCTGCCGCACCATCCTCAAGGCCATCCTGCTCGTTTTGGCTGGCATAACGATGCTTGCCGAGGCCGGGGCCATAACATTGACCGGGGAGCCGCTGACAACCGACTCCGTCAACCTGCTCCTGGAGACAAACTCCCGCGAGGCAAGCGGATTCCTCACCCAGTATCTCTCGGCAAAAGGGGTGTTGACAATGGTCGCCTTTTTAGCGGCCATCATAGCCGTCTCGCTCAGCTCGCCACTGATTGTCAGCCGGTTGAATCGGATTAGGGGGGGACAAAACCGGATGAGGGCCGCCGTGGCCGTCCTGCTGTCGGCCGCCGTGGCCGCCGGGACGGTCAGAATCGCCTCACTCCTCCGTCCGCTCGGCTTCGACGACTACCGCCAACTGCTGGTATGGGCGTCGCAAGACCCCGGCAATCCGGTATTGATACGCACCAACCAGGTGAAGTTCGCCGACCCGCTGTCGAAGTGGGCCAATATCCTGAAAGAGCTGTCGCTCCAGAACCGAAACCTGGCCCAATGGGAGGAGACCCAACGGCAGGTGCTCGACATGCCGGTCAAAACCCGCGAAGGGATGGATTTCAACATCATTGTAATCATCGGGGAATCATTCATCCGGCAGCACTCCCCCCTCTACGGCTATTACCTCCCGACAACGCCGCGCCTATGCGCCGAACAGGCCCGCGGCGCCCTGACAGTGTTCACCGACATGCTCGCTCCGGCCAACTTCACCACCACCTCCATGCGCAATTTCTTCAACCTCAACGACCTCTCGGAGGGGGAGAGCTGGGCCGAAGGGGCGTATTTCCCCCTGTTGGTGAAGAAAGGGGGATGGAAAGTCTACCATTACGACAACCAGACCATCTCGCGGGGGGCTGACGCAGGCATCTCGCGCATGCTGTACTCCCCGGTCAACATGGCCCGCACATATGACGGGGTGGCAGACTCGATTTTCGACTACGACGGGGATTTCACGGCGTATGTGGAGCGCACCCTCCGCCCCCGCGACATCCCGGGGAAGAAGATGGTGACATACCACCTCTGGGGGCAGCATTTCGCCGCCGCTGACCGATTCCCCGGAATCCCCCGGTTCACGGCCGCCGACATCACCGCCGACCGCCCCTGGCTCGACGACACGCGCCGTCAGGAGGTGGCCGACTATGACAGCGCGACATATTACAACGACTCCGTGGTCGGCGCCATAATCGACTACTGGCGCGACACCCCGGCGATGCTGATTTATTTCTCGGACCATGGGGAGGACTGCTGGGACCTCGCCCCGGTGGAGGCCCGGAACAAGCCTATGCCGGAAGACCCCGACTGGCTCGACCGCCAGTACCGCGTACCGTTCTTCATATGGCTGTCTGACTCCCTGCGCCGCTCCCACCCCTCCATCTGTGAGCGCGTCAGCCAGGCGGCCTCCCGCCCCGCGACACTCGACAACCTCGGACAGGCGGTGCTCGGCCTGTCAGGCATCTCCGCCCCCTGCTACCGCGAGGAGCGCGACGTCACCTCACCCCGCTACCGCCCGCGCCGCAGGGTCACAGCCGAGGGTTACAGCCTTGACCCGGCCCCGCAGTGAACCCCGGGCCGGGGCTATCCGTTTTTTCGATGGAGGGTATCGTAATTATCCTCGACAGACTGTTTGAGAGGGATTGGATCCTGCCTAATTTTGCAACGTCATCCGGAAATAACTCCGCTGACCAACCGAGGAGGCCGCGAGACGAAGACTCCCGCACCTCCCTCACAACAAAATCAAGGAATATGGACCAGCCAATGATTATCTGGTGTGTGATAATGGGGATTCTGCTCCTCACGTTTGTTTTCCACGCTGTGGAGAAGCTGCGCGAACAGCGCCGCCAATCACCCCTGCCTCACCGCCATCACCACCTGATCGAACTCGGACGTGAACGCGAGATGTTCTACATCCCCGGCGACAGGAAAGATGACGAATATGATGAATCCGACGAGTAGACTCGATTTTCTTGGAGAATACGCCGCGTGGCTCCTGGGCTGCGGGGCGACATGTATACGGATCGAGAAGAACATCTCCCGCATGGCCCGCGCCTTCGGGGTCGACGCGGGTGTGACGATCATGCCCCGCCATGTCGAGATTTACGCGAAGTCGCCCCAAGGTGACCTCGCGCTTCCCGTCGTCATACGTCAGGCCCCTCACTGCGGACTGAATTTCACCGTCAACACCCGCCTGAGCCGCCTGAGCTGGGAAATCGCCGACGGCAAGATAGACTTCGAGGAGGCTGTCAGGCGGTTCGGCGAAATCACCGCCGCCCCACCC
>CAMWVQ010000071.1 GCA_947177635.1 uncultured Porphyromonadaceae bacterium
GGGGAAATGGGTGCAGGGTTAGTCCTTTGAGTGATTCGCGCCGGAATGTAATTTTGCACATATGGAACGAAACAGCATAACAGCAGCTCCGGCGGTCGCCGCCCCGATGTCGCTCTATGACGAGTGGCACCGTGACAACCATGGCACACGCCGGGATTTTCTCCGGTTCCTGACAACTCCGGGTGTCGGCCGTGACCGGTTCCTTTCCGCGCGCGAGACGGAGATGCTCGCGGTCGGTTCGATAGTAACCCCGCTCTGCAAGGTATGAGGATAGAGGCCGCCATATCAGGATACGCGTTCACCCGCAATCCCCTTTGGGTTTGTGATGTCAACGGGGACGGATTCCTAAATCCGGGCGAGCGGGGGCGTTTTGTCGTTTCCCGCATGGGGACGCGCCTGTTCGAGTGTGTCGTTACCTCCCCCATCAGAATCAACGTTTCCGACATACTGGAGGCTTGTTCCGAGCCGATAGGGGAGGGTGAGGCTGACGGGAGCGGGCTGAGGCTGCTCGAAGACGGTCACACAGTCGCGGACCGTCGGTTCGAGTTCTGGATAGAGAACGGCGAGGGGGATCGTTCGGATCCGGTGTCGTGTGTCGCGATCCCGGGTGGCATATCCCCGAGGAACTACAGGAAGCTCACCTCGCTGTCGACCGACATTTTCGCCGCCCGGTTCTTCAGGGAGAAAGGCAATTTTTTCCTGACCACGCGCACCGCGTCGTGGATTCTCCCGGTCAAGGAGACGGAGCTGTCGCCATTGGGATTCATCCAGCCGGTCGCCGGGACGCTCACGATCCGGGAATGCCACACCGGGGCAGAGATCCATTTCCCCCTGGTGGCGGAAGGGATCTGGGGCCTGGACCTCCGGGAGCTACGGGAACGTTTCGCGCTCGAGCATGCCATACTCCCGTCTGTGATGGATGTCCTTCGCGACGGGGTGTTCGCATGCCGGGTGGTGGTGGAACAGGCCGCCGTCGCTAAATCCCGTTGCCGGGTCAGGTTCCGCAACTCATTCGGGATGCTGGAGACGGTGGATGTCGTGGATTTCCCCGTTCTGTCGCTGTCCCAGGTCGAAGAGGAGGAATCGGGATCGGTCAGCCGCCGTTATGACGCGGTGACTGACAGTTTCGTGAAATTCCGTCCCCGGGAATTGTCAGGCAGCGTGTACGAGTTCGCGTCCGTCGCGGTTCCCCCCGGTTCGGAAGACCTGTTCAAAGAGATGCTGTCGAGCGGTGATGTCTGGTTGCTTGACGTTGCCCCGGATCCCTTGAAAGTGATACCATCGTGCGATGATTTCCAACAGGGAGTCAGGCCCGACACTCCGGAATATCTGTCTTTGAAGTTTGAGGTGTGCGATTACTCTGACTGCTTCATGGCCGATATGTCAGGAGCTGACGACAGCGTCAGGCCGCGCCTTTTCTCAAAACAATTTGACAAAAAATTCAACTAAAAACAAATGGCTGGTTTACAGGAAAACATAAGTCTGCTCATAACCCGCATAAGGGACGCGGAACTGCCGGAGAGCATCACGAATGAGATGGTGGCCGAATTGTTCAGCCTTCTTCAGGCATACACACAATCGTTGTCTGAAGCTGCACAGAAGATTGAGGATGACATCGAGCTTCACCGGGAGCGAGAATACTCCCCGCTGAAGGAGTCTGTCGACCGCCTCTCGCAGCGGTTCGAGACATTGCTTGGCGAGAACGCCTCCGACGCCATCGACAACTTCAACGAGATACTGGAGTTCCTGGCTGAGGTCACCGACAGGGACACCCTTGTGGGGATGCTCTCTCGTGTCAACGCCGTAAGTCCCGACGGGCTTGGGTTCGAGGCGGGGGAGGAGTCCGTGACCCTCCGCTACAACATCACCGACCTAACCGGCAGCGGCCACTCCCCGCAACCCTCCCAGCTACCTGAGCTTCCGGTGGCAGAGGCCCCGTTCCCGGGGGATGACATGGCGCGCCCACGTCCGGGACAGGCGGGGATAGTCACGGGCGCGGACTTCGGGCGGTTCGACTCGGCGGCGACCTTCGCCGAGGGGCTGGCCGACGAGACCGCCATCCGTGACATCGGCTTCTCGGCCTCTGCCGACAAGGTGAGCTTCACCCGCTCCAAGTACCGCCTCGGCGGCGGCAACCCGTGGGTCGATGCCGACGGGTCTCCCGAGGCTGTCCCCATCGACGGGCTGTGGCCGTTCCCGATGTCCTCGCAGACCAGTGCCGGGGCCGTCACCGCCGCCCAGGCGCGGGCCATCGCCAACGCCCCGGAGCTTGCGTTCCGCGAGCTGTGGAAGTCGGCGGGCTGCTCGGTCAAGGAGGACGCCGACCCCTCGGAGATGTATGTCTGCAACGGACTGGGAATGTCATACGCCGAGGCCCGCGCGGTCTACGCCGCCGGGGAGATGACCAATGTCGACATAAACGCGCGGTATGCCGGGATGTCGATACGCACCCACCTCCCGTCGCAGATTCGCTGGGGAGCCTCCGCACCGGCCCCCACAACCTTCCGTGGCTCATCCGTGGAAGTGGTGGCCGCTCCTCTTCTCACACCGGGTACTGGCTGCTTCCGTGATTGCACAAAACTCCGCAAGGCCTCGGTGTTTTCCCCGCGTGGAACCGGCGCCGGGTCTGACGCGTGGGCCGGATGCAAGGCCCTGGAGACGCTGACAGTTGCGGCGATGGTTCCCGGAAGCTTCTCGCTGGCAGACTCCCCGCTCATCTCCCTGGCCTCATTGCAGGGCATAATCAGCAAGGCGTGGGAGGGGATGGGGGCCACCACCATCACCCTGCATCCCGACACATACGCCAAGATGACCGACACGGAGCGAGAGTCGGAGTGGACGCAGCTTCCGGCACTGGCGGCGGAGAAGAACATAACATTCACCACAAACAGATGACATATGGAGAAGATACCACAGTTAAACGGGATGGTCGAGCTTGTTGCCGCCCCGGGCAAGACGCTCCACCGCAAGGACACCGACATCTACTTGCCCAGGACACCCGTCCCCGCCGACAACGTCGCCGACTGGGAGGAGACCGACTCCGTCCCCCAATACACCGAGGAGGAATACCGCTCAGAGGTCGAGCGGCTGATAGCCCTGCGCTACACCACGGGGCAGGAGATACAGTTCGCCCGTGAGAGGGAGGAGGCCGGCGGTAAGTACGCCGAATATCTCGCCTACGTGGAGTCCTGCAAGGCGAGGGCCGCCGCCAGCCTTGCAGCCCGCGCCACGGGAGAGGAGGAACCCCCTGAGACGCCGGCCGTATGAGAAAGGAATACCACAAGAACGACTTCACCCTCCCCCTGCGTCTGCTCGACCGCAACGGGGCGGAGGTGGCGGTGGGCGACCGCGACTTCACCGCCGTCTTCGTGACCGGCTCGTCGATGGCGTTCCACCCGGCGGTCAGCCGCATGCCGGCGCGCTACGTGGCCTCCCGCAAGGAGGGCCGCGCCGAGAACTGCCTTGTCGACGGCAGGGGGCGCATAACCGTGGTGTTCGACAACCACCGCCTCCCGCCCGGCATGCTCCAGTGCGAGCTGACGGTGTTCACCCCCGACGCCACCTATCCCGACGGCACGCGCCGCGAGGTATTCCGCGGGGCCGTCGGCGTGATGCTGACGATGGAACCCGTCCGCGCGGGCGGAGACGGGGAGGCCGACGGCTTCCTGAGGATGGATTACGTCCAGGGGATGGTGCCTGTCCTGTCACATGTCGAGCTTGTCACCGACAAGGCCGTCTACCGCCTCCCCGTCACCGGGGAGGCCCCCACCCGCGAGGAGTTCCCGCCGGAACCCTCCGGATATTATTACGACAACTCATCATACTCGATAGGGGAATGGGACGTATGAGGCTGCTGCATTCATTCAACACCCGCCCCCTGTCGATAGACTGCTACGGGGTGGACTCCCTGCGCCGCCTGGCGGGGAACATCTGGTACTTCTCCCTGTCGGTGGCCTACGCCAAGGCCGCCGGGGCAGAAATCGAGCTTCACGCCGACTCCCTGGGGGCGGCCCTGCTGGGCCACCTCCCATACGACGCCGTCCACCTGACCCTCGACTCGATGCCCCGTGGGCTGCACCCCCGCTTCTGGGCCGCCGGGAAGATGTGGGCCCTGGAGGCCGCAGGCCCCGGTGCCGTCCACATCGACGGGGACGTGTTCATCAAACGCCGCGAGCTGCTGGAGGACATCGCGGCCCCGGGGTGGGACTTCATCGCCCAGCACTACGAGTCCTCCGAGTGGTACGAGAAGGAGAACATCCTGTTCGACCAGCGTCCAGAAGTGTGCGCCTCGCGCGGCATAGACGTCCACCGCCACGGGGCCTACAACACCGGGGTAATCGGGTTCCGCGACCCGGAGCTGATGTCCCGCTACCTGACCGCCTACAAGGAAATCGCCCTGGAGCTGAGCCGGGAATGCCGCGACACCCTCGACCGTGACAGCTTCCTCACCCCGGACGTCATCATCGAGCAACGCCACGCCCTTCAGCTCTGCCACGGGGCCGGGGCGCGCGTCAAGCTGCTGCTCCCCGGCGACTCCGGCCACGGGGCCACCGCCACCCGCATCGGCTACCAGCATGTGGTGACCTCGCAGAAGTTCAGCCAGCTCGACAAGTGCCGGGCCGCGCTGCTGGCCGTATCACCCGAAATCCACGAAAAGACATCAAGAATATGCAGGAACATCTCAAGAGAATAATGATACCCGTGGCCGACGGCTCCACCCATGAGCTTGTCATCCCGGAGGAGACGGACTACGGGCGGATGGAGGCCTACGCCCGCGGGCAGGCCGCAGCCGTGAGGGAGGAGCTGTCGGCCAAGGTCGACGACTGGGCCTCAAGGACAGCGGCCCTTGAGGAGGTTGTGATGGCTTTCATCTCAGGAGGTCGCGATGCGGGGGCCGAGGCCGCGTTGCTGGCGACAGTGGCTTCTCCGGCTGGGGATTACACCACGCGTCTGGAGCAGCTGGAGGAGGCTTCCCCGGGTGTGCTGAAACGCTTGCTGAAGGCGGGAAAGGTGTCGCCGGAGGAGATAGCCTCCCATTTCCCTGAAGTGGCGGCCATCGTGGAGCCGGATGACGCGCTCTTCCGCTTCAAAGCCGGGGCATATCTCCCGGGAGAAGAAAATATACAAGCTATCAACGGACTGTTTTGCCGAACACCGCGCTATGGCTATTCAGGAGGGACGCAGTACGTTACCCATGTCTCCGTCGATGAAGTGCTCTACTGGAATTTCTCGCGCCACGGAGGCCTGTTCAGCGGTTCCGCCCGGAAACTTTCCGGTTTTGTCAACCTTGCCAATTGTAGGTCGTTCTTTGCCGACCCGTACACTGTTGTCTCCGTCGACTGCCCGATGGAGGGAATCGTCGACCAATGGACTGGAAATTTGGTTGCCGGGTCTGCCATATCTCCCCTCCGTATGGCCTTTGACGCGAGGGCCTATTCTTCCTATTATGGCAAGACGGAGCAGACGCTGCGCCATCTGCCTCCGCGCATCGACACATCACGGTGCTGTGTCGACCGTATGTTCTACGGCCTGAACGACGTGATGTCGTATCCCGACATCGACCTTTCCGGCTCTGTGGGCCGTGACCTGTTCACGGCCTTGGAGGACGCTCCCCCAAAGCGGTATGTCGACAGTGACGGATATGTGGTCAACCGACGCGCCTTGGTGACCAACCTCGGCAAATACCGGGTCTGGCCACCGGAACATTATTACCTTGACAAGAGATATCACACCGACTTCACGGGACTGGTGGACTGGTCATACTCCGACATTTTCCGCACCCTCTCAGGGGCGTTGCCCGTGGATGTAGAATGGAAGCTTTATCTCAACAGGCAGACCTACGATTGCATGCAGATACTGGGCGTCCACCTGGCCGACTTGACCAGCAAGGGGTACACAGTCGTGTGCGTGGATGTTCCCATGGAGACCCCGGTGGCTCTGCCAGACGATTACTGATGACCAACAAAAAGACAAACAACAAACAATAAACAACAATGAGACAAGTGGAAATCGTTGTCAGGAAGCTCATCCCCGAGGAGGGATGCTTCCTGACCCAGGCGGGCGAAGTCCCCGCCACAGACAGGGTTGTTGGGCTGGAAGTGGCCCTCGGAGAGAACGACAGCGCGGCCAACTGGCGCGAGGTGACAGCTGAAGAGGCGAACGCCATCCGGGAGGCCCGGCGCGAGGCCGAGCGCCAGAGACAGCAGGCCGAGGCGGAAGCCCTCGCCGCGGGCATCCCTGACGGGGAATCCGTCCCTGAACCCTGACACGCCCCCCCCGCCATATGTATGTCAGTTGGCGGATTGTTTTTTTGTGATTTTTGGCATTTTTTTTGCCCTGACATAATCAGCTACGGCTGTCATATCCTAATAACTTTTGTGCTCTTCGGAGCTAACTGTTATGAGTTTTGGCGAACGGGATATGACAGCCGTAGTTCCATAATTCAGTCAGTCCCGTCCATCTTTGCCGCGTCGATTTCATCGGCGTGGGCTTCGAGGCGACGGGCTATGTGGCGGAATGCTTCCGCCAGCTGGTGATAGTCAAGTTCGGAAAAACCTTGCTTCCTGTTGTGGGATATACACCCGTTCAGCTTCTGCGACAGCCAAGCCTGCGACTTGTTGAAATATTGCCCGGCCAGCTGAGTCTTGTTGATTAATCCGTCAAGCTCGAAGAAGGCAAGCCACACCGCACTGTTTTTTGTCTCGATGTTCCGTTTGCGGTCACGTTCGTACTCTTCAGGGTCGTGGAGTTTCTTTTTTCCTAAATACATATATTTGTTGTAAATTTGCCCCCGGGGAGAGAGTCCCGAGGGCTTTTGTTAATTCAAGAGGTTCAAAATCTCATTCAGGAGTCCTTTTATCTCCCTGAGTCGAGGTTGATTTTTAGAGTTTTCTATCGTGTCAAGGATTTGGAAAATTATAAAAATCAACCTTCTTATTTCTTTCATCTCATATCACACCTCCTTTCCTGGTTGGGTTCATTTTTCTATCACAAAGATACTAATAAAATCATTAACCACAAAATTTTTTGTCAATAAAATCACGATTTTTTCAAATTTCTTTGTCGGTTCCGGAATTGTCCCAATCTTCTCCAATGTTGGCGAGATTGGAAAAGATTGAGATGCCGCAGACACCTGCGGGGGATTTTTATGCCGATTTATTTTGATATTAAAAATAATATCATTAACTTTGTAGTGTTAATTAATCAGAGACCGAAAATGAAGTACAAAGAACTCCACAAAATCCTCCGAAAAGCCGGGATGATTGAACTGGATGAGCAACGAGCGGGACACCCGCTGTGGTTGAATCCTAAAACCGGAGAAAAGTTCACGACAAGTAACCACGGAACGCGCGAAGTAGCTACCGGAACCCTGAAATCCATTCTCCGTTCGGCAGGACTTGAAAAGTAAAACACAGAGAGGAGCTGAGTCCTCGGCTCCTCTCACCTAAAAATATAAGAGATATGAAAACTGTAAGAGTATTTATCGAGCGTGCTAATGACGGTATGTATAGCGCATATATGCCCGATGATAACAATCTCCATTTTAACGCAACCGGAGAAGGTGAGACCGCAAAAGAGGCTCATGATGATTTTTTGGCCGTTGTTGACGCTTTCCGCGTAGACTTTCCCGAAGAAGTTGCAGGGCTTAGCTTTGAGTTTTCCTACGATGTCGCTTCTTTCTTGGCTTATTATGCCGGGAAACTATCGCTTGCCGGATTGTCCCGAATCACCGGTGTGGCACAAGGGCAGCTCTCTCACTACATCACCGGCCACCGCAATCCTTCCACTCGTACGATTGAAAAAATTGACAAAGCATTTCATGCCTTCGCAAACGAATTAAGTCAAGTCCATTTCGTCTGATTAATTAACACTTCCTTGGCTTTTGGCCTTGACTTTCACCCTCGCCCCTCTCGGCGGGGGTGTTTTTTATTTTGCGGATTCAAAAAATCTGCTTACCTTTGCAATGTACTCCATTTTTGAAACAGGCGACAGCGTAGCCGCCAGCACCAAGCCGTCGGCCTTTTTTATGGCCACAGCTGTGGTTTTACAGTATTGGTTCCGTCCCGTGTGGAGCGTTAATGCGCCCACTGCCTGTTTCAAGGTGGAGTACAACGGGGAGCGGAACCTTTTTTATGTCCAATCCTCAGGTATAATTTATTGTTTCATTAAAGTACTCCAAAATGAAAACAACCAACAGCATCGCCCTCCAACAGGGCGCGCCGGCCCGCATCCTGCCGGGCGCGGTCTCCACCACCATCATCCCGGCCCTCCGCGCCATCAGCGTGGCCGCCTCTGCCATCCTCGCGCCGGTGGCTTACCTGCAATGCGCCGCCGGGGAACCGTCGCTGCCCGTGGTACTGGGCGCGGCCACGGCCATCTTCGCCGGGGCATTCCTTCCGTCATCCACCTCCAGCCGGAAAGGAGGTGAGATATGAGACTCGAAGTTGGCGGAGCGCAGATAACAGAAGGTGTTGCCGAAGTGATGGAGACCTTGCAGACGCAGCCCGAAATCCTGAAGGCTTACCGCCGGACGGTCTCTGTGCTGTCGCGGATGCTGATACTTTCCCCGGATGATGACGACGATCTGGAGACCATGGCCCATCTCAGGGCGTTGCAGATGATGATTCGTGACCTTGAGACCATCGCCAACCCGCCGGGAGCCGAAGATGTTGGCAATGATGTCCCGGTCGTTCGGTTATAAGTCACATAAAGCGGTCAAACGCGGAAACTCCGGCCACCCGGTTGTCTTTCATGATATGGGCGTAAATCATCGTGGTGTTCACCGATGTATGCCCGAGCAGCTTTGAAAGAGTGCCGAGGTCGCCGGAGTTCAGTTTGTAGTATATGGTGGCGAAAGTGTGACGCGCCGCCTTCGCGCTTACAGGCTTGCTTATGCCCACCCGTTTGCAGACCCTTTTTATCACGCGGTTGAAGGCCTGGTCTGTGGGAAGATTACGGAAAAGATTGCCGCGCCCCCGTCCGGCGCGGTAATGCTCCACAAGTTTGGCCGCCGGTTTCGACAACGGAATGGTGACGCGGGTGTGGGTCTTGATGCGGCGGTAGTGAATCTCTCCACCCATTATCTGCTCAATCTGTAACCCCTTCGCGTCAGAAATGTGCATGCCAGTGAAGGCCATGAACAGGAAGAACCGCAGCACCTCCTGCTCGTTGTCCGGAAGTGTGTCTGAACCATACAGCGCGGCCAGGGAGTTTAATTCCTCCTCAGTGAGGAAAATGACCGCAGGATCCGCAGCCGGGAGTTTGTACACCTCGAAAGGGTTTGTCTTAACCTTTCCGGCCCTCATTGCCGCGTAATAGTGCATGCGGATCACACACATGTTTTTCCGTATGGTGCCGGGATTGTTGTCGTAATGATTGCGGAGGTGGGCGGCATATGTCTGGAGCCATTCCGGAGTTATGTCGCTTATCTGAAGATTTGCGGCATAAGCCTCCAGCTTCTTGAGTGCGGCCTTGTGGTGCCTCATTGTCTGGGGTTGGAAAGCCGTTTTCAGTTCGTCGAGATGCCGCCGGGCATAATCTACAAAGTTCATCGTCTCGGCCGGACGGCGGTAAAGCGCGATGAAACCCTCCTTTGTCAGGGTCTCACCGGTAAGACGCGCCCTGACGAGGATGTCTGAGATTTTCGCTTTCGTGTTGGAGATGATCAAATTCTTGTCCTTGACTTCCTGACCACGGCCCTTGATTCGTTCAGTTGCCGGGTCCCATTCCGCGGAAGTTACCGCGATGTCGAGGGGAAGACGGATTTTTGTCCGTTCGATGTTCAGGACCGCGTAAAGAGCGGCCCGACCGTCGGCGCGTTCGCTTTCGTTGCGCCTTTTGATAGTTACTTTCGCCATTTGTGGTGTGCCAACTTTTGCGCCGACATTTTCCGTAAGTGCCTGATACTGTGCCTACGGCTGTGCCGACGTTTGATTAAAGATTGACTACCGACGGGGCGTGTGTAAACCGTTGATAATCGGTGTTTTACGAAAAGACCTCGACTGCCGTCGAGGTCTCAAAGTGGTGCCACCAG
>CAMWVQ010000072.1 GCA_947177635.1 uncultured Porphyromonadaceae bacterium
GGCCGCCACGGGGGCAATCCCGCCGGCACCATCCGCGCCGGCACCGGCTCCCGCGCCGCGCCCCGCCAACCCTCCGGCAACCATACGCCAGGGCGCCGGACCCGCAGCCCGTGGCAAATCCCACATATCCCTGCGCGACGCCTTCACCGACGCCCCAAGGAATGCCGAGGCCAAAACTTCCGCTCCGGTCAGGCAGAAGCGCAACCCATTCACAGACAAGTCTCTTGCCGACGCCTGGGAGGCATACATGGAACTACACAAGAAGGCCCATGTGCTTTGCAACACGATGCGCGCCTCACGCCCCACGCGCAAGGCCGACGACTCCCCGGAGCTGAGGATGCTTGTGGCCAACCAGCCCCAGGTTGACTTCATGCTCCAGGAGCTGCCGAACCTGCTCGCCTACCTGCGCTCCACCCTCGCCAACGACTTCATCGAGATGACCGTCGAGGTCAACGACGACCCCGACTCCCCGGCCGCCTGGAGCGACCGCGACCTGCTGCGCCATATCGTGGAAAACAATCCCCACGCGGCCGACTTCATCGCCGATTTCCACCTCACTATCTCCTGACCCTCAGAAGGGAACAGCGCCTCCAAGGCCGCTTTTTTATGCCGAATCCGCGAAATCGTTTGTTTTAACCAACGATTATTCGTATATTTGCAAGCTGAAAATTAGGCGTTTATGCCCCTCGGGGCGTCCACGCCCTTTTGCGCGTTAGTCCACAAGGCTGACAACCAATCATTTAGAAGGAAATTAACAATAACTTCATAACATTTTTTATCTAACACATGCAAAGCAAAGGAACCCTCGGAAGCATCATTGCCGGTGTTATCGCGATTTTCTTGGTGCTGGTGTGCCTGTTCTACCTCTCTTTCTCACTTGTAAGCAGCAAGCAGGAAGCCAAGGCCGAGCAGTACGCGCTTCTCCAGGCCGGACAACAAGGCAAGAATTCCGAGCAGTACAACAAGGCTTACAAGGCCTACATCGACTCGATCAGCAAGACCCCCGTCTGGTTGGGCTACAACTACAACGAAGTGCAGAAATGGGGCGTAGGCCTCGGTCTTGACCTCAAGGGAGGTATGAACGTCATCCTCCAGGTTTCAATGCCCGACATGCTCCGCTCGATGAAGAACTCCGACGCCGACCCCGCATTTGACCGCGCGTTGGCCGCCACCGACTCAATCATCAAAGGCAACCACGCCTCAGACTATGTCGGCACCTTCGTCCAGCAATACCGCAAACTCAACTCCGGCGCCGACTTCTCGGTTGTCTTCAACTCGATCATCAAGTCGGGCCAGAGCGACAACTCCGTGGCCCAGACCCTCAAGGCCGAGGTGAAAGACCGCGTCAACAACTCCGCCACCAACGTGTTGCGCAACCGTATCGACGCATACGGCGTTGTTTCCCCCAACATCCAGGTCCTCCAGGACAACGACGGCCAGATTCTCCTTGAGCTTCCCGGCGTGAAGGAGCACCAGCGCGTCCGCGAGCTGCTGCAGCGCTCGGCCAACCTCGAGTTCTACGAATGCTACGGCGCAGGCCAGATCGCAGGCGCTGTGGCCCAGCTCGACAACGCCCTCGCAGCCCAGGGCAAGCCCTCGCTCCGCCAGAACTTCCTTTCTGTGGGCAGCGGCGAGTCACCCGTGCTGGCCATCGTCTCCGCCAAGCAGAAAGATGCTGTCGACTCCATCCTGAAGTCGCCCATGGCCCAGCAGTTCCTCCCCTCCAACCTCAAACTCCGCTGGAGCGTGAAGCCCACCCCCGTGCAGTATCAGGACACCGTTTCCGGCAAGCAGCGTGAGCTCGACACCTACCAGCTCATCGCCCTGAAGACCAACAACGGCAAGGCCGCCCTCGACGGTTCCTGCGTGGTCAACGCCTCCAGCGACTACGACCAGCTCCAGGGCAACGTCGTGTCGATGACAATGAACTCCGAAGGCGCCCGCGAATGGGGCCGTCTGACCCAGGCCAACATCGGCCACCCCATCGCCATCGTCCTTGACGAGCAGGTTTACTCCTACCCCAACATCCGCACCGCCATCGAAGGCGGACGTTCGCAGATTACCGGCGACTTCACCGTCGATGAGGCTCAAGACCTTGCCAACGTGCTCAAGTCAGGTAAGATGACCGCCAAGGTAGACATCATCTCCGACATGGTAATCGGCCCGTCGCTCGGCCAGCAGGCCATCGAGAGCGGCATCTGGTCGTTCGTCCTGGCCCTCGTGCTGCTGATGGTCTTCATGTGTGTGGTTTACGGTCTGATTCCCGGCCTTATCGCCAACTTCGGACTTATCTGCAACCTCTTCTTCACCTTCGGAATCCTCGCCTCCTTCCAGGCCGTCCTCACCCTGTCGGGTATCGCCGGTATCGTGCTCGCCCTCGGTATGGCTGTTGACGCCAACGTGCTTATCTTCGAGCGCGCCAAGGAGGAGCTCCGCGCAGGCAAGAATGTACGCACCGCCATCGCCGACGGTTACTCCAACGCCTTCTCGGCCATCTTCGACTCCAACCTGACCTCGATCATCACCGGCGTCATCCTGCTGTTCTTCGGAACAGGCCCCATCAAGGGCTTCGCCACCACCCTCATCATCGGTATCATCTGCTCATTCTTCACCGCAGTTTACCTGACCCGCATCATCTTCATCCTCTGTGCCAAGACCAAGGCGTTCAGCAAGCTGACTTTCGACACCCCCCTGTCGCGCAACATGTTCAGCAATACCAACTTCAACTTCCTTGGCGCACGCAAGATCGCGGTAGTAGTGGTCGGCATCTTCGCCCTCGCCGTGGTAATCTCGCTCTTCACCAAGGGCCTCAACCAGGGTATCGACTTCTCAGGTGGCCGCAACTACGTGGTCAAGTTCGAGAAACCCGTGCAGACCGACAAGCTCCAGGCAACCCTCACCCCCATCTTCAATGCTGACGGTGAGACAGCCGCGGTTTCCGTAATCACCATCGAGAACTCCAACCAGGTACGTATCTCGACCAACTACAAGATCAAGTCTGACGAAGACGCTTCCGCCATCGAGGAGGAAATCACCAAGAAGCTCTACGACACCTTCATGGCTGAGGGACTTCTCCCCAACGGCATGACCCTTGAGGACTTCTCGACCACTGACGAGACCCAGGGTATCCTCTCCTCGCAGACCGTAGGCCCGACTGTGGCAAACGACATGCGCAACAAGGCATATGTGGCCGTGATTCTGTCGCTCGTAGCGATGTTCCTCTACATCCTGCTGCGTTTCCGCAACATCGCCTTCTCTCTTGGCGCGCTTGCAGCCGTAGCCTTCACCGCCTTCGCCATCATCGGTTTCTACTCCATCTTCTGGGGCGTATTCCCCTTCGCGATGGAAATCGACCAGAGCTTCATCGCCGCCATCCTGACAATGATCGGTTATCAGATCAACGATACCGTGGTTGTGTTCGACCGTATGCGCGAGAACATCGGCCTCTATCCCAAGCAGGATTTCGGCACCCTGGTGAACAAGTCGCTCAACTCGACCCTCGGCCGTACGGTGATGACCTCCGCCTCCACCTTCCTGGTGCTGCTCTGCATCTTCATCCTCGGCGGTGACTCAATCCGTTCCTTCATCTTCGCCATGCTCTTCGGTGTGGTTGTCGGAACCCTCGCCACCATCTTCATCGCTACCCCGGTTGCTTACCTGACCAACCAGCGTCGCGCGGGCAATCCCTCGGTGAAGTAATCCATCACTCCTGAGATTCCAGCCTTTCGAGGCAGAACCCAGATAAAAGCCAGGGCATCCGGAAAATTCCGGATGCCCTGGCTGTCTTTTTACTCGGTGATTATTACGAAATGAACTTAGGGAGAAGATACAAGGCCAAGAGAAGAGATGATTAGGAAGAGAGGAAGAGGAGGTCGGAGAAGAGGACAATACGCAGCTATAGGGCATAAAAAAACGAGGCTTGCCATCACGGCAACTCCTCGTTAAATAATAAACCAATCATTATCACATTTCTTGCAATGGAAAAAGTAATTTTGCTATGTACTATTAGAACACCGTCAGGCAAGGATGGTTCACGCAACCCGATATTTTTTTGAAAAAAATCAGAAAATTTACCGTCACCGCCCGCTTGCAGCAACCGCCCTTTTTAATTACCTTTGTGAATGGAAGGCACTTCTATCCATATTAACAACAATTTAACTCAGTCGGGCAATGATATTGCCCATCTATTGTTTAACTTTGCATCATAATCGGAAAACGCCCGCGAGGCGAATCCGTTTCCCCAATATCCGCAACAAACAAAATACGACATAAATGGAAAAGAACACCAAAGCCAAAAAGACTCCCTTGAAGAAGGGGGGGAAGGAGATTGACCCCAAGCAGGCCAAGCTCAACGCCCTCACAGCCGCCCTGAACCACATAGAGAAGGATTACGGCAAGGGAGCCATCATGAAGCTCGGCGACGAGGCAGTGGAGAAAGTGGAGGTAATCCCCTCAGGCTCCATCGGTCTCAACTATGCCCTCGGTGTGGGAGGCTATCCCCGGGGCCGCATCATCGAGATTTTCGGCCCGGAATCCTCCGGTAAGACAACCCTCGCCCTCCACGCCATCGCCGAGGCGCAGAAGGCCGGAGGCATCGCCGCCATGATTGACGCCGAGCACGCTTTCGACCGCTTCTATGCCGAGAAACTGGGCGTGGACACCAGCAACCTGCTAATCTCGCAGCCCGACAACGGGGAGCAGGCACTGGAAATCGCCGAACAGCTCATCCGCTCGTCGGCCATCGACATCCTCGTGGTTGACTCCGTGGCCGCGCTGACCCCCAAGAGCGAAATCGAGGGGGACATGGGCGACAGGAATGTCGGCCTGCAGGCGCGCCTCATGTCGCAGGCCATGCGCAAGCTCACCGGCACAATCGCCCGCACCAACACCGTCTGCATCTTCATCAACCAGCTGCGCGAGAAAATCGGCGGCACCATGTTCGGCCCCTCCGAGACGACCACCGGCGGCAACGCCCTGAAATTCTACGCCTCGGTGCGCGTCGACATCCGCCCCGGAACATCGGTAAAGGATGGCGACAATGTGCTTGGCAAACATGCCCGCGTGAAGATTGTCAAGAACAAGGTGGCGCCCCCCTTCAAGCGCTGCGAGTTCGACATCATGTTCGGCCAGGGCATCTCCCGCGCGAGCGAGATTATCGACCTTGGCGTCGAATATGACATCATCAACAAGAGCGGGTCGTGGTTCAGCTACAACGGCTCCAAGCTCGCCCAGGGACGCGACTCGGCCAAGGCTGTAATCGACGACAATCCCGAGCTGGCCGAAGAGCTGGAGGCGAAAATCATGGAGGCGCTCCACGCCGCCCCCGCTCCCGGTAGCAAGAAATCAAAAATCAAACCGAAGGCCGCTGCCGAAAAGGAGGAGGCCGAGGAGGAGAAATACGCCGATGACTCAGAGGAGCTCGATGATGTAGAGCTTGACGACGATTTCAATGAGGATTTCTCCCTGGAGGAGGAATAAATCCGTCATAAAAAGACCTGCAAAAGGCCGTGTCAGAATTGACCTGACGCGGCCTTTTATATTTTATACATTATTAACAATCGGGGTGGGTAAAAATTGTTTGAAATCCTTACCTTTGTGAAACATTAACCCATTAATAACCAATCAATCACATCCACCAATGAAAATTAAAGACAAGCTGCTGTCGGGACTGCTCGCCCTGGCAACGGCAAACTTCCTGCTACCTCCGGTGGCAGAGAGCGCCCCGCCACTGAACATAGGGGCACCGGTGACTGTACAAGCCACCCCCGGCGGCCTGACCGACAACGGCGACGGCAGGTTTGTCAGCTGGGATGTCTCAAACAAGGGTTATGAATTCAAGCTCTACGACAGCGATTTAAATGTAATCAAGCAGTTCACTCTGAACGTGATGGTCAGCGTCGGCACCCCCACCTCAGTGACCGTGGTCAAAGGGGCAGAGGAGAGCCATTCATACATCCTGACCAGCGACCTGTTCAACTCCGACGGACTGTATGAGGTGCTTTTCACCTCAGGAGACCTCTACAATGAGCGAGGGCAGTTTCTCGGAGTCCTTAACGGCAACTATGTCTACGTCACGGAGGATGACAACATGTATGTCGGCGGCTCCAATGTCATAGAGGAGGTCGAGGAGTCGCAGGTCTGGATAGACAAATACAACGCGACTCTGCCCGCGTGGCTGAAAGAACAGAGTTCGCTGTTTGAAGGCTCCATGTTGCACAACGACTTCGGCGCACCCGCGATAGGGATAATGGCCGACGCAGCCGGCACCGATGTGGTCGGGGAGGACAACGGCTACAACTGGTTCATCACGCAACAAGATTACGAGATGCGCAACAACACGAAGGCTTATGCCAACATAATGCCCTACCTCTTCTATTACCTGACAGTTGACCGCTGCAATCAGCTGATAAAGGGTCTTAAAGGAGGGGAAGCCTCGTCAACCAAAGCCGCCATCCTCGCCAACGCCTACGCCGTCAGGGCCTGGAGCTACATGAATCTTGCCCAGCGGTTCCAGTTCACCTACTACGGCAATGAGTCAAAACCCTGTGTACCGCTTGTGACAGAGTTCAACACCCCTGACTTGGCCATCACCGGAGTAGGACGCTCGACGGTCAAGGAGACCTACGACTTCATCCTCGCCGACCTTGACCAGGCTATCGGACTTCTCGACGGCAACGCGGCCGAGGCATCGGTGATTTCGCCCGACGCGCCGAAGATGATGGTTAGCGTCGCGACGGCATATGGCCTGCGCGCCCGCGCCAACCTTATAATGCACCGCTACGCCGAGGCGGAGGCAGATGCCAGGTCTGCCATCGCCAAATTCGACGGGCGTCCATACATGGCCTCTGAAATCCATCCGGGAGGCTTTACCTGCATCGATGACGATTCCTGGATGTGGGGTCTGAGGTATTTCGATGAGGATCCCCAGAATCTGCTCTCTTTCCAGTCATTCATGAGCCCGCTGGCCGTCTCAGGATATTCCTCGGTGACTTCGCGCAAGATCAACGCGTCACTGTTCTCTCAGATGTCGGCAAGCGATGTGCGCCGCTCCCTCTTCCTTGATGAAAACGGCCAGTCGACGGCATTGTCAGACAACCAGAGTCCATACATCAGACCTATCCCCTATCTCGGTGTGAAATTCGGTGCCAGCCGTTATTATGATGGCGGCACAGGCTTCGACGCGTCAGACTATCCCCTGATGCGTGTAGAGGAGATGTATTACATCGTGGCCGAAGCCATGGCCATGGCAGGACGTGTGGATGAAGCCCGGAGCTATCTGCTGGCGTTTGTCAACGAGCATCGCGACCCGGCATACACCGTAGCATCCGGCATCACCCCCTCGCAGCTGCGCGACGAAATATGGCGGCAACGCCGTATCGAGTTCTGGGGGGAGGGCCTCAGTTTTTATGACCTGATGCGCCTTGGCAAAGGTGTCAACCGCATCGGAGGCGGCTATCCACGCGACCACGTCTTCAACATCGCCCCCGATGACAACCTGCTGCTGATGAGATTTCCCTATGTCACATACGGTTTTGACAATGTGGCCCTGACCGATGAGAACAACAATCCGGAGGCAGAGGCTCCGGAAGTCTACACCGAAGATGGCGAGGTGGCTCCCATCGTTGATTTCGCTTACTGGTATGACTCGCGGTATGTCTACTCGGCAGGCCAGATCGAATATAAAATATCCCCATCCGACCTCAGCAATCACGGTGGGTGGATGATGATTACCCCTGAGCTCCCCGACGTCGGCACCTTGACCATACATTTCAACCCGGAGACAGGCAAGGTGGAGATTCCCGAGCAACAAATCAAGGAATACCAGCAAGTGGTCTACGGGGCAGACAGCTACACGTTCTACCGTTCGGAAGAGTATGCCGGCGCATCCAGGGCGACAAAACGCGAAACCGGACGCGGATATGACATGAAACTCGACATAGTGTTGTTCACCCGCGACGGAGCCGGGAATGTGGCCACCACCCAGAAGATGCTTGTGTGGATCGGCAACCAGCCGTCACACAATATCGAGATGCATCCCGAAAACGCCGTGTATGTCTCAGGACTGATGTTCACCGATGCCGACAGCGAGACAATCACCGTCACCGGCAATGTGGATGACGGCTACAGGATGTATGCAGCGTTCCAGGAAGTAGGGTCATACCTCTCTTTCGATGACCTCAAGTCAACCCCTCCTTTCACCGGGGATTTCAGTTTCACCCATACCGTTGGCAAAGGCAAAAACTATCTTTGCTACCTCGTGACTGATGACGAGGGGAATACACATGTGGCCTCACTCTTGAAAGCACATGTCACCCCCGTGCCGTTCAAGGAATCAATCGACGCATACGGCGAATGGGGAGAATGGAAAAACGGCGGTAACTGCCAATATGAGTTCGGAGGAATTATCAACGGATCCTATTCGGGAGAGTTCCAGATACGCCGCAATATCGCAAACCCGTCGATTGTGAATATCAGGCTGCTTATAGGAACGGACGCGCTTTTCAACGGCGTTGACAGGGACATCATTGTCGACCTTGAGACATCCCTGGTCAATATGCCGCTGCACGACACCGGTATCCAGGCTGAGGGATACGAGTACATCACTGCCTCAGACAGCTATACCTGCTTCAACGACCTGAATTTCATCGGCAACAACGTGCTGTATAATAACGGCTGGGCTATTCGAGTCCGCACCTGCTATTGCTACGCCTATACAGGCAGCACCGACAAGTTGCTCAACGACGGTATGGAGTACATGTACCTTCCGGCCCCAATCGAGGCCATCCTCTCCGACGACTATCAGCCCACGTCGTCAGCGAAACTGCCGTCTGCATCCACACCAACCAAACTTGAAATCTCACGATAAAACCACCTCATAAAATGAAAAAAATCACCATAGCCGCATTGGCCCTTTTAGGTTGGGCTTCGGCATCAGCACAATACATCTCCACCACAGAAGTCGGCAACGCCAAAGGATGGACCGCCTTCACCGCCGACCCTGTTTCGAAGATGGCAGGTTACGACGACGCCACCGTCAAAATCTTCAACGAAGACTTCTCTGTCTACAAGAGCTTCACCCTGGGACTCTCCTCAAACGAAAGCATCTCGCAGATGGACCAGATAGTGGTGACACAGCACCTGTTCAACACCGACGACCTGTATGAGGTCGTCGTCTACAACGGCGAAGAGTGGGAAGTCTACAACGAAAACAGCGAAATGCTCGGCACAATCCCCTCACCCATGCTCATGCGCGTCGGCGAGAAAAACTACATCTACACCTACGACAACGGCGAATACACCCTCTACGCGCTTGAGAGCCGCACAAACAGCCTTGTTTCCGTGCGCAAGCTCGAAGGAGTAAGAGTGTATCCCAACCCGGTGAACTCAGGCGAGATGGTGCGCTTCCAGCTTCCGGAGGGCGCAATCGCAGACATCGACATCTACAACGCCGCAGGCCAGCAGGAACTGCGCGTTGTCGGCGGCGAGGGAACCCTCGAACTGCCCGCCAACAACCTCGGCAACGGCGTCCACCCCTTCAAGGTGACCGACAATGAAGGGAACGCCCACTCCGGCAAGCTCATCGTGAAATAACCCCTCCCTCCGCCAAAATTCACACATCCGATACCCACGACAAACACACCCAACATCAACGCCCCGGCGAGCGGCCAACAGCCCCCGCCGGGGCGTTTGTCATACACCAATCCCCCAACATCCATATCCATTCCCCCAACATCCATATCCATTCCCTCCCGGCCCAAAACCGAGGGGGATTACCTTTTGCTCTATCATCATTCTCCCTCCCTATTATCCCATTCCTCCCCTC
>CAMWVQ010000073.1 GCA_947177635.1 uncultured Porphyromonadaceae bacterium
GTGCCGGTTCTTGCCGAACCCTCCCCAGTGACATCCAATCTCGACATTGACCGCCTTGAGGAATATCTTTCGCCGCGGACAAGGGGGGTGATGGTCGTGCATCTTTACGGACGCGTATGCTGGGGGGAATCCCTTGAACGGTTTGCCCGGGACCACAACCTGAAGGTTATCGAGGACAATGCCCAGGCCATCGGAGCCTCTGTGGTCACAAAGTCGCGAGGACGAGTGATGACCGGGGGGCTCGGCGATGCCGCCGCGTTCAGTTTCTATCCCACCAAGAACATAGGCGCGATGGGCGACGCGGGGGCTGTCACCACCTCTGATGCGGAGCTTGCGCGTGTGGTCAGGGCTCTCGCCAATTACGGTTCCGACCGCCGTTACCATAATATACTGAAAGGCTTCAACTGTCGACTTGATCCTGTGCAGGCCGCTGTGTTGAATGTGAAGCTCCCGTGGGTGGCCAGGGAGAATGCAGTGAGGAGGGAGGTTGCCATGTGGTATCTCGCGGACATCACCAATCCGGCCATCACGTTGCCTGTCGCACCGGATGACCCGGAGGAGATGGTGTGGCACCAGTTTGTGGTGCATACCGCGGAGCGTGGCCGTCTGACCGCTTTCCTGGATGAGCATTCGATAGGATGGGACATTCATTATGCCACACCTCCCCACCGCCAGCCTTGCTACGGCGAGCTGGCCTCGGGAAGTTTCCCGATAACAGAGCGTCTGGCCGGAAGCTGTGTCAGTCTGCCGGTTTCGCGTTGCACGTCGGTGGAGGATGCCCGGGAAATAGCCCGCATACTAAACAGTTTCTGATTCCGTTAAGAAAAAAGCGGATGTGATTGATTTCACGCATATTTGTGATTCGTTATACCATTTAAAACCAATAACAAGCAATGAGAAAAATCTTACTGTCGGCATTTATGGCGGCAACGGCCGCTTTGACTGTGAGTGCCGACTATCCGACCCTTTATCTTCGTGGCGAGATGACCAATGACGGTTGGGGAGTCAATGAGGAATTACGCTTCAACAATGACAACGGCACTTACTCGTTACATCTGGATCAACTCAGCGGGCGGTTTAAAATCGCCGATGCCGGATGGACTGTAGAAACCACTTTCGGAGCCAACTCGGGCGGCGACGGCGAGGTGGCGGTCTCAGGCGGCGGTTCATATACGATGACGCGTCCCGGAAAGGATTTCGGATGTGACGGCACCCTGACCGATGTGACTCTAAAGTTTGTCTACAACGAGGGGCAAGACCTTATCCTTGAGGTTACCACCGGAGGAATCCAGGGTGGTGACGACCGGCTTTCAGGCACTCTCCCCGTGCTGTACATAAATGTCTACACCGATGAGGCCCACTCCTCCCTGAACAATGAAATCATAAGCAAAGACCTCGACCACAAGAATTATTTCTCGTTCGCCGAGTATTGGCTCGACCTCAACGGCTGCGAGTGGATGGAGGCGGAGGGGGCGGCTTCGGTCGGCTCGAAAGAGTCACCGCTGCCTCTTGAAATCAAGGCACGAGGCAACTGGACCCGCAGGGGATTCGCCAAGAAGCCTTTCAAGCTGAAGCTCGGCAAGAAGCAGACTCTTCTCGGTCTCACTAAGAGCAAGCACTTCGCCATCCTTGCCCATGCCGATGACCAGCGCGGTTATATGAAAAATTTCGTCGGGTTTAACCTCGGCAAGCGTATCGGCCTTCCATGGACTCCCGGCCAGCAGCCCGTAGAGGTGGTCATCAACGGTGATTACCGAGGGCTGTATTTCCTGACAGAGTCCATCAGGGTCGACGAGGAGAGGGTGAACATCACCGAACTTGACGACAATGTCTCCGATCCAGCTCTCGCATCGGGAGGATATCTCGTGGAGCTTGACAATTATGATGAGGAAAATCAGATACGAATGGAGGAGAAGTCTTGTGTCGATAACCAGCTCCTCGACGTCCTGCGTGTGACATGGGATACCCCGGAGGTGTATTCCGACCTTCAGAAGCGTTTCATCACCGACCAGTTCTCGGCTATGAATGATGCGGTCGGAGCCAATTCCGACAACCTGTGGAGCTATCTTGACCTGGATGACGCTGCCCGCTACTATATCGTGGAGGAAATAATCTCCCACACCGAGTCGTATCACGGTTCGACATATCTCTTCCGTGACCGAGGCGAGGGGCAGAAATGGCATTTCTCCCCCCTTTGGGACTGTGGCAACGCTTTCAGTGGCCCTGACAATGATTTCTTCTACAACCATGACCTTTTCGGCAACACCTGGATTCCGTCGATGCGCACAAACGAGACTTTCAATGAAAAGGTGAGCCAGACTTGGCTCTGGTTCATGAACAACGGGTTCAATGGCGTGTATGATGACATCGACGCGTATGTGAGCCATCTTGAGGCTGCGGCCAAGGCTGATTTCCGTCGTTGGGACGGCCAGCCGGCTCCCGACGGCGGCCAAGGTGTGGCCGACAACCGCGACATGCAGTCACGCAAGAATGAGGTGGTTGGCAAGCTGCGCGCCAAGACCGAATGGCTCAAGCAGGTGTTCGGTGATTACACGGCATCCCCCTCTGCGGCAGAGCCTGCCCGTGACACCACCCCCGCCGCCCCGCTTCCCGATTACCTCACCAGCGGTGTGGAGAATGTCGACGCCGATGCCGACTTCTCTTCCAGTCCCGTGGAATACTTCGACCTCACAGGGCGCCGTGTGGCCAACCCCGCCGAGGGTTCTGTGGTAATAGAGAGACGCGGCCCGTCAGCGCGCACCGTCCGCTTCTGACGATTATACTTTGACATATTAATGAATCCCGAAAATATGCCGCACGGCGGCATGTTTTCGGGATTCCTGTTTTCAGCCGCTGCCCGGAGTAGGGGAAGGCTATATGTTTTTTCGCGAAAAAATAGGGGAGGGGTGTTGGGGATTTGAAGTTTTTGACATATCTTTGTGAACGCTCTCAAACGGATTCGCGCGAAAACGCTTCCGGTTGGGCGGCGCAGCCAAACTTACCACGAAAAACCATAACCTGAATCATCATGGCTAAAGTAAAACCGTTCAAGGGCATCCGCCCTCCGAAAGAACTGATCGAGAAGGTCGCCTCGCGTCCGTATGACGTGTTGAACTCCGAAGAGGCCCGTATGGAGGCTGAGGGCAACGAGATGTCGTTGTACCATATCATCAAGCCGGAGATTGATTTCCCGGTCGGAACAGATGAGCATTCCGAGGAGGTGTATGCCAAGGCTGTAGAGAATTTCGCCGCGTTCAAGCGCAATGGGTGGCTGAAGGCCGACGAGCGTGAGCATTACTATATCTATGCCCAGACAATGGATGGGCGCACACAGTATGGCATAGTCGTTGCCGCCAATGTGCATGACTATGTGAACGGTGTCATCAAGAAGCACGAGCTAACCCGCCGCGACAAGGAGGATGACCGCATGCGCCATGTCAAGGTGAACAACGCCAACATCGAGCCGGTTTTTCTCGCGTTCCCCGACAATGCTCCCCTGCAGGAGATTATCGACAAGGTGACGGCGGCCCCGGCTGAGTATGACTTCGTGGCTCCGGATGGTTTCGGCCATCATTTCTGGGTTGTCGAAGAGCGGGAAATGGAGGAGACCATCACCGCCGAGTTCGGCCGTATGCCTCATCTTTACATAGCCGACGGACATCACCGCTCGGCGGCCGCCGCGCGTGTCGGCCTGGAGAAGGCAGCCGCCGACGCGGCCCATACGGGTGAGGAGGAATACAACTATTTCATGGCTGTGGCTTTCCCGGCGTCGCATCTGCGCATCATCGACTACAACCGTGTGGTGCGCGACCTCAACGGTCTCTCCCCTGCCGAGTTCCTTGGGCGCCTGGAGAAGGATTTCGTCGTGGAGGAGAAGGGGGTGGAGACTTACACCCCTGCCGCCCTCCACAATTTCTCGCTCTATCTTGACGGGAAATGGTACTCGCTGACTGCCCGCGAGGGGCGTTACGATGACGCAGACCCCATCGGAGTGCTCGACGTGACGATTTCCTCTGACCTCATATTGCGCGACATCCTCGGTATAACCGACCTGCGGAGTGACAAGCGCATCGATTTCGTCGGCGGCATCCGTGGGCTCGGCGAGCTCAAGCAGAGGGTCGACTCCGGTGAGATGGCGGTGGCCCTCGCGCTCTACCCCGTTTCGATGAAGCAGCTGATGGATATCGCCGACACTGGCAACATCATGCCGCCGAAGACGACTTGGTTCGAGCCCAAGCTGCGTTCGGGCCTTGTAATCCACGCGCTTGACTGATAACCGGGAAGCGTAACCGGCAATTGCCGTATGAGATTGAACCCCGCCGCGTCCGTCGTTGTTAATAAGGTCAGTGAAAGATGAGATTTCACGCTTTTGCATAACCTGTCTTTTCAACTATGGAACTTAGAAAATTATCCAAGATGGCCGCGGCGGGATTCGGAATCCTGGTGATGGCCGCCGGTATGAGAGCCGAAGCATGCACGCGAGTCACCTATGTGGGTGACAGCGCTGTTGTCACAGGGCGCACGCTTGACTGGCGCACCCCTATCCCCACCAACCTCTATGTCTATCCCCGCGGGGTGGAGAAGAAGTCATTCAACACCGACCGCTCGGTTTCCTGGACCTCCAAGTATGGAAGCGTTGTCTCGGTTGGATTCGACCTGGGGGTCAACGAGGGTATGAACGAGATGGGGCTGGTCTGCAACCTGCTTTATCTTCCGGGGACAGTCTACGCCAGGGAGGGGGACCCCCGCCCTTATATGTCGACATCCTTGTGGGCGGCTTATGTCCTTGACAATTTCGCCACGACAGCCGAGGCTGTTGAGCAGCTGAAGCTCGACCAGTTCCAGATTGATGCGCCTGCGATGCCCGGAGGGGCGCCTGCCACGCTTCATATGGCGATTTCCGACGCGAGCGGGAACAGTGCCATCGTCGAGTATGTGGATGGCAACATCGAGATACACGAGGGTGTGCAGTATCAGGTGCTGACCAACGCGCCCCCATACCAGACGCAACTCGACATTTGTGAGTACTGGAAGAGTGTAGGGGGGATGAACATGCTCCCCGGCACCAACCGGAGTCAGGACCGTTTCACCAGGGCCTCGTTCTATGTAGGCGTTCTGCCCAAAGACGCGACCCACGAGACAGCGCTGGCCGGCGTGTTCGGCATCATCGCCAACTGCGCGGTGCCTACCGGAATCTCCCTTCCTGACCAGCCCGAGATTTCCACCACTCAGTGGAAGTCAGTGAGTGACCAGCGGGAGAGGGTCTATTATTTCAAGATGACCGAGAAGCCGGCAATCCTATGGGTGGACCTGAAGGAGTTCGACCTCTATCCGGGCGCGCCGATAATGAAGCTTGACCTGGCCAACTCAAAGAAAATCCTTGTGGGTAATGTCATCAAGGATATGAAGCGGTCAGAGGGATTCAAGCCGATGTATCAGCTCACTGACGACATCATCAGGGCGTTCACCTGAGCCGTATGTTCAAACCAATCATCGGATATAGTTTTGACAGAGATACTTAAAAGAAATGTTTCCACGGGGGCGGAAGACACGGAGGTGTCGTCCGCGCCTGCGGATGCATATCAGACGGGGGTCATCTCGACCGCCCGGTTCAGTCTCGGGCCAGCCGTCCACGCCCGTCAGGCGATAATCCGCAAGGCTGCCCGGTTCTGGATGGCGGCAGCCCTGCCGCTCGGCGCGTTGGTTGTCGGAGGTATGGTCTATGACATCAGGTTGCTGTTTGTCGGTGCGGTATTGATGTTCGTGCTGTTTCCCGCGCTGCTGTTTTTCGGCTGGTATGGCATACTGACGCGTCCTTGGGCCGTGGCGTCGCTTTTCCCTCACGAGGTTGTGCTTGCCTCTGACAATGAGGTAACGGTTGAATACCATCCGATGGAGGGACGTGAGAGTGCCCCTCCGGAAGACCTTGTGATTCCCTGCGGTTCGGTTACTGGATGTCAGTTCGTGGGTCGTAATCTGATAGTATGTTACGGGGGCGGACGGGAGCTGATAATTCCCCTGTCAGCGTTTGCCGAACCTGCGGCAGCGTTGGCGTTCCAACGGCGGCTGGAGGAGGGGGTGGAGTCCGTTAACCGGTTTAACGATGACTTTTGATAAAAAAAATTTGCGGTTTTGATTATTTTGCTTACCTTTGTGGTGTAAAAATTCCAAGAATTTTTCAGGGATGTCGAGTTTGTGCTCACGCTAAGACTAAGAGTCTACTTACCAGTTGAAAAGGTAATTATTGCCCCTCGTTTTCTCTCTCTACAACTATTGATCCCCAAAAATTTCGTTTTCCCGTTTACATCGGATGTGCCCCAAGTATGGCTTAGGGAGAAGTATGGCTTCTTCTTTCCCTCGGGGTGTTTCCTCCCAATATAACTGATAGAAGATTTCATTGAAGATATATGTATAATATCTCCGATCTTGAAGAGATGGCCGACGACCAGTTGCAGGCCATCGCGGAGAATATGGGTCTGAAGAAGACCAATGGCTCCGATAAAGAATCACTGATTTACAAGATACTTGACCAACAGGCTATTGACTTGTCGGCAACGGCTCCCGCGCCTGCCGAAAAGAAACGTGGCCGCAAGCCCAAGGCCCAGCAGTCAGAGCAGAAACAGTTGGAGAACGGCGCTGAACCGCAGGCGGAAGCCGCAGGTGAAGCTGATGCAGCTCCCAGGAAACGTGGCCGCAAGCCAAAGAATGCTGATGCAGCGCCGCTCCCCCAGGCTGAGGATGCTTCTGAGGCCGCGCAATCCGAGGCCGCCCCGGAGGTTGCCTCTCCCCGCAAGCGTGGCCGCAAGCCGAAGAACCAGGATGGGGAGGTACCCGTCATCGATCCTTCGCGTGAACTGCCGGCCCCTGAGGATGGGGCCCAGGCCGTCCAGGCTGAAACTGTAGCTGATGCCGGTGATGCAGTTGCCTCCAATCCCGAGCAGCCGATAGAGCCTGCGTCAGGTGAAGATAAAAACGATGTGCGCCCTTCCGACGAGCAGCGCCAGGCTCCAAGGATGCTGAATCCCCGTCAGCCAATGCAGCAGCGTGGGGGCAGGCAGTTCCAGCCTCGCCAGAAAAACCAGTCGGGCGAGAACCAGGAGCAGCCGCAGGGTGAGCAGTCTGCTGAAAACCGCAATGGCGGGCAGCAGTCCCAGCAGCCGAGGAAGAATCCTCCCGGGGTTTTCGGCCGCAATGTCGATGAGTCGTTCGGCTCATTCTTCCCCAGGATGGGTGGCCGTAGTTTCACTCCCCGCTCCCAGCGTGAGCGTGAGGAGGCGGCCGCAGCCGCAGCCTCGGCGCCTATTATAATCCGTGAGCCGCAGGCGATGGCCCAGCAGCCCGATTTCAAAGGGAAGAAGGGGAAGAAGGGGAAACTTGCCCAGAAGTATGTTAACCAGCCGGTGCCGGCGTATGACTTCGGTGGTTTCCTTGAGACATCAGGTGTGCTTGAGGTCGCGCCTGAGGGATTCGGCTTCCTGCGTTCGAGTGACTTCAACTATCTCCCTTCACCGGATGATGTGCTGGTTTCACATCAGCAGATAAAGCAGTATGGGTTGAAGAACGGCGATGTCGTCGAGTGTGAGATAGCTCCTCCCAAAGAGGGGGACAAATATTTCCCTATGACGCGGGCGTTGCGAATAAACGGACGTACACCTGAATTTATCAGGGACAGGGTGCCGTTTGAGCATCTCACGCCGCTTTTCCCCAATGAGAAGTTCAACCTGACCGGGGGAGCGAGGACAAACAATATCTCCACACGAGTGGTTGACATGTTCTCTCCCATCGGAAAGGGGCAGCGCGCGCTGATTGTTGCTCCTCCCAAGACCGGTAAGACCATTCTGCTCAAGGATATCGCCAATGCCATCGCCGAGAATCATCCGGAAGTCTATATCATGATTCTGCTCATCGACGAACGTCCGGAGGAGGTCACCGATATGAGCCGTTCGGTTAACGCCGAGGTGATTGCCTCGACTTTCGACGAACCTGCCGACCGCCATGTGAAGATTGCCGGAATCGTGCTGGAGAAGGCCAAGAGAATGGTCGAGTGTGGCCATGACGTGGTAATCCTCCTTGACTCCATCACCCGTCTGGCGAGGGCTTACAACACGGCCCAGCCCGCGTCAGGGAAGATTCTCTCGGGTGGTGTGGACGCCAACGCGTTGCAGAAACCCAAACGTTTCTTCGGTGCGGCCCGTAACATCGAGGGTGGCGGTTCGCTGACAATCATCGCCACGGCCCTGACCGAGACTTCGTCGAAGATGGATGAGGTCATCTTCGAGGAGTTCAAGGGTACCGGCAACATGGAGTTGCAGCTTGACCGCAAGCTTTCAAACAAGCGTATTTTCCCGGCTGTCGACATCATGGCCTCGTCGACGCGGCGTGATGACCTGTTGTTGCGTCAGGAGACACTCAACCGCATGTGGATTCTGCGCCGGTTCCTCTCTGACCGTAATTCCATCGAGGCGATGGAGTTCATCAAGGACAGGATGGAACGTTCGGCCGACAATGATGAGCTGCTCCGCACAATGGGAGACTGACGCAGGTCTCGCCGATATGATTTACGACACCCTGAACCCCTTGCGGGTCCGGGGTGTTTTATTTTTATAAAATGTAAAAACTGTGGGCGTATCTGAACTTGACATAAGGATTTCACGGATTTCGGAGGTGGCCGGGAAATGTCATCTCCACCGTTGGGAGATGTTGCGTTACGGCAATCTCCAGGATGACATCATAGTTGACTTGAAGGCCCGGATGGAGGAGGACAATGCTTCTGACAGCCTGGTGCTCAGGCTTGAGGCGTTCTATTCCTATATGCGGTCGATGGTCAGGAGGCCGTTGCTTGACTATGCGGTTGAGGTTGTGTTCGAGATTCCTTCGGTCGCCGATTATGTGGGGTTCACCCCATCGCGTGACCGGGTGGCGATTCCGCCGTCGCTGATGGCTATGATGCTGAATGTGGCGATTGGCGCGCTCAGGGGTATGATTGCCCAGAAGACGGTGGGTACCCCGCTTGAGGAGCGCCCTCTGCCGCTGGTGAATGTCTCGCAGCTTGTCAGCCGCCTGATTTATGGCGACAGGCCGTCTGAAAGGACAATCCCGGTAAGTTCACAGATTTGTGTGTGAATCCATAATACGTTTTGACTCATTAGTGTCCACTAAAAAATCATAAGAGTTCTTTGAAATTATTGAAATTCAAT
>CAMWVQ010000074.1 GCA_947177635.1 uncultured Porphyromonadaceae bacterium
TTTGAATCAACTCGCCTATGCATTACGTGGTTGGGCTTCCGATTTATGGTTTAAGGTCGGGTATGCAAGATGGCGATGACTCCCCTTCTCATATTATATCCATCGTCCCCGGTGCTGACAACACCGTTATCGTTAATTGGTCAGATATGGGACATTTAGGTTCTACCACATTCCATATGACAGAATCTGATGGAGAGTGGAAAATCAACAATGCGTCAGTCCCGGAGGGATATGATCCATTATAACATATTACCGCATCGGCATCTCTGACAGAAATGCCACAGTGCAATGATACCAATGGTAAAATAAAAAATGCAGTTAGCTGATAATCAGCCAACTGCATTTTTACTTTGTTGCCTTGGGAGGGGGATTCGTATCAATTACCCATTTCAGAGAGGAACTTGATGCGCATCAGGCGGATTTCCTCCTCTGAGTAGTCATTGCCGAGTTCCTTGATGGCCTCGTTGAGCGAGTCGGAATCTGCCTCCTTGAAGTATTCGAAGATGTCCTCCTGGTGGTCGTCGTCAATTACCTCGTTGATGAAATAGTTGATGTTGATTTTTGTCCCGGCGTACACGATGGCCTCTATCTCGTCGAGCAGTTCGCCGAACTCCATACACTTCGAGTTGGCCAGCTCGTCAAGGTCAATCTTGCGGTCGATGGCCTGGATGATGGAGATTTTGATGCGGCTCTTGTTGGCAACCGAGCGTACGCGGAGGTCTTCCGGACGTTCGATTTCATTCTCCTCCACATGGGTCTTGATGACCTTGATGAACTCTTCGCCATATCGTTTGGCCTTGCCGGCTCCGACGCCGGTGATGTTGGCGAGTTCCTCTACGGTGATGGGATATGTCGTGGCCATCGCCTCAAGCGAAGGATCCTGGAAGATGACATAGGGAGGCAGGTTGAGATGCTTCGCTATTTTTTTGCGCAGGTCTTTCAGGATGGAATACAGTTCCGGATCCACAGCGCAGGATGCTCCGCTCTTGACCACCACTTCCTCCTCGACATCCGAGAAATCGTTGTCTTCCACAACCTTGAAGGCGGTGGGTTTCTTGAAATACTTCTTACCTTTGTCAGTCAGGCGAATCAGGCCGAAGTTCTCGACATCGCGGTCAAGATAGCCGGCGATGGTCGCCTGTCGGATGACGGCGTTGAGAAACTTCCTGTCAGTGCCCTGGCCGCAGCCAAACACCTCCAGTTCGTTGTGTTTGTAAGTCTTGACATCGTTGGTTTCCCTTCCGACAACGACATCGATAATGTGTTCAGCCTTAAATTTCTCTTTCAGGGCCACGATGGTCTCCATCACGGCGCATAAGTCTTCTTTAGCGTCCACTTGTTTCTTCGGATTTAGGCAGTTGTCACAGTTCCCGCAGTTCTCCTCGCCGTAATCCTCCCCGAAATAATGAAGGAGGGTCTTGCGGCGGCAGACCGACGACTCGGCGTAGCTGGCCGTTTCCTGCAGCAGATGACGGCCGATTTCCTGCTCGGCCACTGGCTTTCCTTGCATGAACTTCTCGAGTTTCTTCAGGTCTTTGGCGGAGTAGAATGTCAGGCACGCGCCTTCCCCTCCGTCACGACCGGCACGCCCGGTCTCCTGATAATACCCTTCGAGCGATTTGGGCATGTCGTAGTGGATGACATATCTCACATCCGGCTTGTCGATGCCCATTCCGAAGGCGATGGTGGCCACTATGACATCCACCTGCTCAAGCAGGAAGGCGTCCTGGTTGGCCGAACGTGTGGCGGAATCCATACCGGCATGGTATGGCAGCACACGTATGTTGTTAACCTTCAGAAGCTCAGCCAGCTCCTCCACTTTCTTCCGGCTCAGGCAGTATATGATGCCCGACTTCCCGTCACGGGCCTTGATATACTTTATGATGTCGCGGTCAATGTTCGAGGTCTTCGGGCGTATCTCATAATAGAGATTCGCGCGGTTGAACGACGATTTGAAGACCATGGCGTCATTCATGCCGAGGTTCTTCTGGATGTCGTGCTGTACTTTCGGGGTGGCCGTCGCCGTGAGGGCGATGACAGGGCGCTGGCTGATTTCGTTGATTATCGGACGTATGCGCCGGTATTCAGGACGGAAATCGTGGCCCCACTCTGAAATGCAATGGGCCTCGTCGACCGCATAGAACGAGATGGGAACTGTCTTTAAAAATTCAATATTCTCTTCTTTTGTGAGTGATTCCGGAGCGACATACAGGAGCTTGGTCTTGCCCGACATGACATCGGCCTTCACCTGGTCGACCGCCGACTTGTTGAGCGACGAGTTCAGGAAATGGGCCACACCATCGTCTGCCGAGAAATTGCGCATCGCGTCGACCTGGTTTTTCATCAGGGCAATCAGCGGGGAAATCACTATGGCTGTCCCCCCCATCAACAATGACGGGAGCTGATAGCACAGCGATTTGCCTCCACCGGTGGGCATCAGGACAAAGACGTCGTTGCCCTCAAGGAGCGACAACATTATTTCCTCCTGGTTGCCTTTGAATTTGTCGAACCCGAAGTGCTGCTTCAGGGCATTGGCAAGTTGTTGCTTTGTTGTCATGGGGAATCTTAAGGTTAGAGAGAAAGACTATTTTTCGGAGAGAAAGGCCTGGAGACCGACATCCGGAATTGCCGGATGTCAGGACTCCGGGTTACATTCAGTTTGTTCAGGCTTCCTTGACGGCTCCTTTGTTAAGCTCGAAATGAGACTTTTGGAGTTTGTCTACCACATAGTCGCCGGTGACCTCGAAGTTCTTGGCCTTGGCCGAGGGCAACTCATACATGGCGTCAATCATAACTGTCTCGACTATCGCCCTGAGGCCTCGCGCGCCAAGCTTGTACTCTATCGCCTTGTCGACAATCATGTCGAGGGCATCGGGGGTGAACGTCAGCTCTACCCCATCCATGGCGAAGAGTTTGCGGTACTGGCGTGTTATGGCGTTCTTCGGCTCTGTCAGCACCCGCCTTAGCGCGTCGCGGTCGAGGGGATCGAGGTGGGTCAGGATGGGCAGACGTCCGATTATCTCAGGGATGAGTCCGAACGACTTCAAGTCCTGGGGAGCGACATATGCCAGATAGTTGTCGCGGTCGATTTTGCGGCGCTCGGCGTCGGTGGAATAACCGACCACATGGGTGTTGAGTCGCTGTGCGATTTTCCTCTCTATCCCGTCGAAAGCTCCTCCGCAGATGAAGAGGATGTCTTTCGTGTCGACCGGAATCATCTTCTGCTCCGGGTGCTTGCGTCCTCCCTGGGGGGGCACATTGACCACCGAGCCTTCGAGGAGTTTCAGCAGGCCCTGCTGCACACCCTCTCCTGAAACGTCGCGGGTTATCGAAGGGTTGTCCCCCTTGCGGGCGATCTTGTCAATCTCATCGATGAAGACGATACCCCTCTGGGCCTTGGCGACATCATAGTCGGCAACCTGCAGGAGGCGCGTCAGGAGGCTCTCGATATCTTCGCCGACATATCCGGCCTGGGTAAGCACGGTGGCGTCGACAATCGTGAACGGCACATCCAGCATCCTCGCTATGGTCTTGGCCAGCAGGGTCTTCCCGGTTCCGGTCGGTCCGACGAGGATAATGTTGCTTTTCTCGATGTCCACATCGGCGAGCTCCCCTTCGCCACCCTTTTCCTGGGCCAGGCGTTTGTAATGGTTGTAGACAGCCACTGAGAGATAACGCTTGGCGCTGTCCTGCCCGATGACATACTGGTCGAGGAAGTCACATATCTCTTTCGGTTTGGGAAGCTTGGCCAGGTCGAGGCCTGTGTCCCCGGCGAGACTCCCCGTTGACTGTCCGGAACCCACCTGGTGGCGGTAGTCGGCCAGCAGCTGGTGAATCTGGTCGGCGCACTCCGCGCAGAGATACACCCCAGGCTGGATACCCGAAGGTATCAAGACCTCAGACGAGGAGCCGGGGCGTCCGCAGAACGCGCATGTCTCTTCTTTCTTCTTTGCCATATCAATGCTTAGCCTTGAGCAGGACGTCGTCAATCATTCCGTATTCCTTCGCTTCCTGGGCTGTCATCCAGTAGTCGCGGTCTGAGTCACGCTCCACCTTTTCAATCGGCTGACCGGAATGGTCGGCTATAATCTGGTAAAGTTCTTTCTTGAGTTTGAGAATCTCGCGGGCGGTAATCTCGATATCCGAGGCCTGGCCTTGCGCGCCACCCATCGGCTGGTGAATCATGACGCGTGAATGACGGAGGGCGAACCGCTTTCCGGCTGTGCCGCTGACAAGCAGGACGGCAGCCATCGAGGCCGCCATTCCGGTGCAGATGGTGGCGACATCGCTGGAGATGTACTGCATCGTGTCATAGATGCCGAGGCCGGCATATACCGAACCGCCGGGGGAGTTGATATAGATGGAGACATCCTTGCCGGGGTCGGCGGAATCGAGATAGAGGAGCTGGGCCTGGATCACATTCGCGGTGTAGTCGTTTACATCCGTCCCGAGGAAGATGATGCGGTCCATCATCAGACGGGAGAACACATCCATCTGGGCGACATTGAGCTGACGCTCCTCGATGATTGTGGGGGAGATATAGCTTGAACGGATGGCCGCGTCGGAGGCCGAGATGTATTTGTCAAGCGCCAGGGAGTTCATCCCGAGGTGCTTCACGGCATAATTGCGGAAATCGTTATTCATAATCCTTAGAAGTATTGTTTGTTTTCTAATTCAAAGATACGAATTTTTTCCCGTCTGTCAACTATCTTACGGCAAAAAAAATCATCCCCCGTGTCAAAAACGCCCGACACGGGCAGATGATATGACAAACCGCAGGCCCGGCAAAGCCAGACCTGCGGCAATATGGTGACAAACGGCTTCGTGCCGTCGACAGTCTGATTATTCGGCTCCTACGAGTTTCTTGAACTCGTCGAGGCTGACGGTCTTCTCCTCGGTGTCGACCAGGGCGCGGAGAGCGTTGAAGAGCTTCATGTCGGCGGTCTGCTCATGGAGCTGACGGGCGAACTTGCGGTCTTCAAGCATACGCTTTGCGTAGTCGGTGATGACTTCGTCGGTCATGTTCATCATGCCGTACTGGGCGAACTGACGCAGGGCGGTAGCCTTGGCGAAGCCCAGGAGGTCTTCTTCAGTGACCTTGATGTCCTGCTTCTCGGCGATTTTGCCCTTGATGAGCTCCCACTTGATTGAGGGAATCATCGAGTCGAACTCGGCGTCGGCCTTCTCGGCGGTCAGCTCGGGGTTGCGGGCCACAAGCCACTTCTTCAGGAACTCGGCGGGAAGCTCGAAGTTGCCGAACTTGTCGATGAGCGCCTGCTGCACATCCATGTTGAACTTGAAGTTGGAGTTGGGGGCAAGCTCGCGGGCGATGATTTCCTTGAGGCCGTCGAAATACTCCTCTTCAGATTTGATTTCCTTGCCGGAGAACACCTCCTTGTAGAATTCCTCGCCAAGCTCAGCGGGCTTGAGGACGATAATCTCGGAGATGGCCATCTCGAAGTCAGAAGTGAGGTCTTCAACACGGGCCTTGTCGACATTGAGCATCGAGGCGAGGGCTACCTTGTTGTCGCCTTCGGCCTTGGCGGGGTTGAAGACAACCTTGTCGCCGACCTTCTTGCCGAGGAACTTGGCGGCCTCATCCTTGTCCTGGAAGTGCTGGGGAGACACGATGCCGGCTACTACCTGGATGGCGTCTTCCGAGGTCATCACGTTGCCTTCGGCGTCGAGCTGCATGATGGCACCCTTGACGAGGGCGGTCTCGTTTACCTCCTCGCCGGGAATCTGGGCACCGAAGCGGTTGCGGAGAGCCTTGTCCTGCTCCTCAACCATCTCCTTTGACACCTCGATGGTGTAGAAGGGCACCTTGATGTCTTTGTTCACCTCGATGTCGAGGGCGGGAGCCAGGGCGACCTCATATTCGAAAGTGTAATCCTTCTGCTTGAGGTCAATCTCCTCGACCTTCTTGGGGAGGGGTTCGCCGAGTATGTCGATTTTGTTTTCGCGGAGATATTCGATGACTGCCTTGAAGACCTCGTCATTGAGCACATGGCTCTTCACGTCGCGGCCGAACAGGCGGCGGAGATGCTCGATGGAAACGTGGCCTTTGCGGAATCCGGGGATCTGGCGGGTACGGCCAAGTTCGCGAAGGTCGCTGTCTACCTTCTTTGCGTAGTCTGCTTCAACCACCTCAACCTTGATGGTTGCGTCGAGGTCGTTGGTCTTTTCAAGTGTGACTTGCATTTCTTGTGTTGGGCTTATATAGTTTTATATGATTTTTCAAACTGCAAAATTACACTGAAAAATCCGACCGTACAATACCCCGACCTCCAAAAGTGTTAAAATATTGTTAATATTCATATCCGTCACCTGAGCTGTCTATGATATGGTGTAATTTTGCAGATGAAGCGACGTCACGCGCCATTGCGGTGACGGCCCGGCCTTCGCCAACAACCAGACAACAGAAATGAGCATACTGAAATATACCGACGTCGAAATCCTGCGGAAAGAGCTTGTCGTGTTGAAACATGTCAGCTTTTCTCTCGAAGAGGGGGAATTCGCCTACCTCATCGGACGCGTGGGGAGCGGAAAGTCGAGCCTGATGAAATCAATCTACGCCGAGATACCCCTTCACAGCGGCCAGGCCGAAGTGATGGGCACACAGCTCGTCGGCATAAAGAGGAAGGAGATTCCGGCGCTCAGGCGCAATATCGGCATCGTCTTCCAGGACTTCCAGCTTCTGACCGACCGCACCGTATATGACAACCTCAGATTCGTGCTCGACGCCACAGGATGGCGCGACCGGGTCGAAATCGACGACCGCATAGAGCAGGTGCTCAAACAGGTGGGGATGCAGACCAAAAGCTACAAGATGCCCCACGAGCTGTCCGGCGGCGAACAGCAGCGCATCGTCATCGCCCGCGCCCTGCTCAACAAGCCAAAGCTGATTCTGGCCGACGAGCCGACTGGCAACCTCGACCCCGAGACCGGCCAGCTGATTGTCGACCACCTGCGGGAGATTTCCCGCCAGGGCACCGCCGTGCTGATGGCCACCCACAACATGCAGCTCGTCGAGCAATACCCCGCCCGCGTGCTGCGCTGCGAGAACAAACATCTCGTCGTTGACAACCACACCACTGACTGACAATGAAAGTACTTAAATTCGGAGGGACTTCCGTAGGGTCGGCCGACCGCATCCGCAACGTGGCCGAACTCATCACAGGGAGAGGACAGAACATAGTTGTGCTGTCGGCCATGGCCGGCACCACCAACACCCTGGTGGAAATCTCAGACTACCTATACAAACACAACGTAAACGGCGCAAAGGAGATAATCAACGACCTCGAGCGCAACTACCGCCGCGTAGTGGCCCTGCTGTTCACCCAGGTCGAAATCCGTATGGAAGCCGACGAGGAGGTGGAGGCAATCTTCTCCGGCATACGCATGCTCGCCCGCGACAGCTTCACATCCTTTGAGGAGAAGGAGATTCTCGCCCAGGGGGAGATGCTGTCGACAAAGCTTATGCACCTCTACCTGCGCCAGTGTGGCGTGAACGCCGGATTCCTCCCCTCGCTGGAATACATGCGCACCGACAAGAACGGCGAGGCCGACATGGACTACATCCGCGAACACCTCCAGGCCCTCCTTGACGAGAACCCCGACGCCGACCTCTACATCACCCAGGGTTACATCTGCCGCAACGCCTACGGCGAGGTCGACAACCTCCGCCGGGGAGGCTCTGACCTCACGGCGTCAATCATAGGCGCGGCCCTGATGGCAAAGGAAATCGAAATCTGGACAGACATCGACGGGATGCACAACAATGACCCCCGTTTCGTCGAGGGGACAACTCCGGTCGCCGAACTCCACTTCGACGAGGCGGCCGAGCTCGCTTACTTCGGGGCGAAAATCCTCCACCCGACCTGCGTTCTGCCGGCCAAGGTCAACAACATCCCCGTCAGGCTGCTCAACACGATGGAGCCTTCCGCCAAAGGCACACTCATCTACAACACAGAGCTGTCGCAGGGCATAAAGGCTGTAGCCGCCAAAGATGACATAATCGCCATAAAAATCCGCTCGTCACGGATGATGCTGGCGTCAAGCTTCATGCACCGTGTCTTCGAGATATTCGACAATTACAGCCGCCCTATCGACATGATCGCCACGAGCGAGGTCGGGGTGTCTGTCACCATCGACAATCCGCTGAAACTGGAGCATATCGTCGACGAGCTGAAAGAAATCGGCACAGTCTCGATTGACCGCGACATGGTAATCATATGTGTCGTCGGCGACCTCGAATGGCACAACAGCGGCTTTGAAGCCGAAGCCCTCGACGCCCTCCACGACATCCCGGTCAGGATGATTTCATACGGAGGCAGCAACTACAACATCTCTTTCCTGGTCAGCAAGGAGGACAAAGTCGCCGCCCTGCGCGCCCTTCAGAAACGCCTTTTCAAAAACAAAGATTGATTCCGCCGGAATCAATCACATTTATCATAATCAAAAAATCCATGAAGACTTCAAGAAAAACCTTCGCCACCCCTGTCGGGGAAGTAACATACCTCACCCTCACCAACGCCAACGGCAACCGGGTCGTGCTGTCGTCACTCGGTGCCGGAATCGTGGAAATCACCGTCCCCGACCGCGACGGAAACAAGTCTGACGTGGTCATCGGATATCCTGAGGCCGCGGACTATATCGCCGACGGCCCCTGCGCCGGCAAGACCCCCGGCCGATACGCCAACCGAATCGCCAACGGCCATTTCACCCTCGATGGAAAAACCTACTCACTCCCCGTCAACAATGGCCCCAACCATCTTCACGGAGGGCCTGACGGCTTCCAGAACCGTGTGTGGGATGTCGAGGAGACCGCCGAAGGGAAAATTCGCTTCACAATCGAAAGCAAAGAGGGCGACGCCGGATACCCGGCCAACCTCAAAGCGGCCGTGACATACACCTGGGATGACGAAGAGAATCTCACCATCGAGTATGAGGCGGAGGCCGACGCGCCGACTGTGGCAAACCTCACCAACCACAGCTATTTCAATCTCGGAGGTCACGACGCCGGAGCCGTCAGGGCTATGAACCAGCTGCTGTGTCTCAACTGCTCGCGCTGGCTCCCCACC
>CAMWVQ010000075.1 GCA_947177635.1 uncultured Porphyromonadaceae bacterium
CCCCCCCCCCTCGGGCCGTGGGCCCTGTTTATCCCACCGGCCCACCACTCCCCCATCTGCGACTCGGTCAATGTTTTGCGCGACAAGGCTTTCATCCCTGTCCCGCGGCAATCCAGCAAGGGGAAACAATTATACGATTTCAACCTCAAATACCTCCGGGAGGCAATCCCGCTGCGGCGCGCGGCGTCACTGCCGCGCTATCTCCCCGGCCGCCAACGCCGACTCTCCCGATAGATTCCGCAGAGGAGGCGGATTGCCCGGAATTTCTGACAAAAGGGGATTTCGGGGCGGTTGCGCTCACTCCGCCGGGGAGAGGAGACGGGCTACCGCGAAGTCAAGCATCGTGTCGCGCCCTTCGATGGCGGCGTAAGGGTCCATGTCGACGGCGCAGCCTTCGGTGGGCTCAACGCCGAATTCGGTGAGGTTGCCTTGCGGATCGCGGACCGGGGTGGCGGAGAACCTGACCCCCCACCCGTTGGGGAGCTCAGACGAGAAGGGCATGCCGCATCCTCCTCCGGTGGTCGCCCCGGCGACGGTTACATTGGGGAGGGTCTTCATCACCGAGACGAAATTGTTTGCCGCCGAGAAGGTGGAGCGGTTGCACAGCACCACCACTGGCTTCCCCCACATAATGCGTCCCTCCTCAGCCGGATTGTAATAATAGGGATACGGTTCGGAGAAATCATCGTGGCCCGGGCCATTCTTGTGGCATATGGTGCCTGCGAGAATCCTTACCGGGGTGAAGCGCGCCACAATGGTCTCCACATTGGTCATCGAGCCGCCGCCGTTGTCGCGCACGTCAAACACCAGGCCGTCGGTTGTCGCCAGGTATGCCAGTATGGCGTCAAGGTTGCCGTCGCCGACCCCGTAAGAGAAACTCGAATAATGTATATAACCGATGTTCTCGGGGAGTATGCCGTAAGTGAATCCTCCGGTCTGTCGGTAATTGAAATTGAAATAATACTCCTCGATTACCCTCGCCTGGTAGTTCTGCGGATAGTCGCTCCACCATTTCCGGTAATATGAGGTGTTGAACGGCGCGGAGAGGTTGGTATGGCCGTCGCGCAGCTCGTCGAGCATACGGGCACAGACATCAAACAGCTCCTCCCCGGTCATCGCCGGGCTGACCTGCTGGCGGTAACGGGCATGCACTTCATCCCAGTCCACATCCTTGTAGGCGAAAAAACAGTAATGTTCGTCAAGGATTTTCCACAGCTGTTCGAAATTCCCCTCCGGGTCATCGGGAAACTGCTCCACGTCGTGGCATCCCCCCATCAGGGGAGCCGCCATCAGGGCTATGGCAAGCCTCACTGCGTATATCTGTTTCTTTGTGGTCACGGTGTAAATCTTTTGTTTTCGGTTTTCACTCAGTAGGCCCATTCGACTTTGGCATCCTTGTCGGGCAACTGCCTGCGAGAGCTGACCGAGAGCCAGTCGGTGACCACTCCGAGGACAAAGGAGTAGGAGAAAGTGCGGGTGGTGACATGGTTGACTTCGGTGGAATAGATGCGCGAACGGAAACCGAGCCTCAGCGAAGTGTTCCCCAGCCCGAGGTCGGCCGTCACCAGGTTGTCCCAGCGGAACATGCTGCCGGGCCAGCCGAAGTGGGCCAGTCCGTGGCTGTTGCCAAGGTAAATCTCGTAATAAAGCTCGTCATACTCCGGGGAGAAGAAGACCCCGGCCAGAGGCATCGAGGTCTGCCACCTCAGCGCCACCGGCAGACGCCACACCCTGACATCCCACCCCAGGGAGGCGGTCAGCCCCAGGCTGATGTCGGTCTTCAAGGCCGCAGGATTGTTGCCGTTGCGGTTGCTGTAGATTCCGCCGAGATTCCCCTCGGCACGTCCACCGGCTGTGACCCTCAGACGGTATGGCAGACGCCAGAGGCGGCTCATCGACCAGGCCGCCGAGAGATTGCCGTAGAGCAGCGACGCGTTGCGCGCCGGATTCCCCGCGCTGTTGATTTCCACCCCCAAGTCGAGCTGCTGGCGCCATTTCTCAGGTGAGAACTTCATCGCCTGACGCCGCTCATAGGTGAAAGCCGTGTGCCAGCCGGTATATTTGAGCGGCGACAGGTAGGTGTCGAGAAGGTGGGAGCTTCCCCCTTCGAGCATATATGCCGAGCTGACCGGCCTCAGCGGCTCCTGCGCGAGGAGCTTCCCTCCCCACGTCATCACCGCCACCATAAATATCAATATATATCGGTACATTGCTAATCTTTTATCTACCTGCACCCGCCTCGGCCAGAATCATCCGCATCTCGTTGATGCTTCTCTTTGACTCCTTGGTGTCAAGTCCAGCCATCGACGCCACTGCAATCAGGTCATCATCGGCAGGGGTGATTTTGTCATTTATTGATGTCGAATGATAGCCGTTCATCCCTTCGCCGGGAAGGAGGTCGTATCCCGGGGCAAGAGTCCACTCGTTGTCCTTGTACAGGAAAGAGAAGTTTTTGGCGTGGTCATCTTTGTTGCCTATGAGGAAATTGAATGCCATCAGCCTGAAAATCTTCTTCAGTTCATCCATATTTCTTGTAAGGGCGGCTCCTACTTTGAAAATGTGGCTGTAATCAATGGATGGTATGCGGTAATCGGCACACAGCAATCCGGCCACACTCGCCACATGTATTTTTTCACCATCTGCCGAGCGGTCGTATCTTTCCGTGGCGAAATATTTCCCCTCTAACAGGCGTGTGCGTGGCATCGTCACTCCACATCGCGAAGCGAGCAGGGAATATCTGTATTCTGTCTGTCCAATATCCTCAGGGTCGTGTAAAGCCCTGAATTTCACGAGCCATTCAGAATCATCATCTTTGACGAATATTTTTGGACGTGCCCCTCCCGGCGAACCGCCCATACGCTGGAACTCATCTATTCCACTGCCGGCATAAGTGTCAGAGGAAAGGATTTTCCGCGCGTCAAGAGCAAGAGCCGTGAAATCAGTGAAATCGCTGTCTGACATAACCGAACGGTCTGGCTCGAATTCCAATGCGCCACGCCCGGTTGACCCGACAAGCGCAAGCCTGTCAAGAATCGAGAGACGTCTGATATTTATCCCCTTTTTCTGGAGATACCGGTCGAGGATGAGCTGTCCCCATCCGTCAGGAAGAGAGTCGTCGAATATGCCGAATCCTCCTCCGAATGGATTTGGGCGCGCGATGAACACCCCCTCCTTTAACGGTAACTCAAAAGGGGAAATTGAGAATCCTCCGGCAATCCACTGCGGGGAATATTCAAAAGCGCACAGTCCCTTAGGGGTAAGCGCGATTTTCCCGACTTCGCGTCCGTGGTATTTTACGATGATCTTATCAGTAGTGTTCATCCCTTGGTTCCTCGTTTTCTCTTGGGCGCAGAGTCGTTTATCACATCATCCAGAGAATTGTATTTTTTGCGCGTGAAAAGCTGTGAGAATTCGTCAAGACAATCGATGGCCATCGCTACCCGCAACAATCCTGAAAAAGAAATCTCACCGGTGGTCTCAAACCTGCGGTATGTTGCCAATGAGATTCCTCCCCTTTGGGCGAGACCGCTTTGAGTCAGCGACAGCTCAAGGCGTCTGCTCTTGACCCGGGAGGCAATTTTCATGGCCATCTCCTTTGGGGTGAATATGCTAACTGCTAACATATGAGCGATTGTGGGGCGTTTCGGGGTTTAAGTGATAATATTTGAGCGGTTAGAAGAGACGTTCCTGGCCGATAATGGAGTCGCGCAGCTCCTCGTCGCTCATCTCCGGTTCGGCGGGGATGGTGTCACCGGGCTGCGGGTCAGTGTCTGGGCCGTCATTCTCCGGGGCCTCAATGTCGGCCTCGGCGTCGGGACGCGGATCGATTTCGGTGATTTCGCCGACCTTGAATGTTGTCAGGCGTTTACCCTTGGCCTTGAACGACTTGACGGCGATGAAATCCGTGGCGTCGATTTCGAGCGGTTCGCGGTGGCTGTCAGCACCGGCGAAGGTGACATTGAAACGTGCCCCCGGGGTGTCGGTCAGCAGTATCAGCTGCGACTTGGGGTTTTCGCCGATGAACCGCTGACGGCGCGCAGACGGCTCGAAAGTGAAGCGTTTCAGGTAGGGATACCCCTGGTCGGCGTCGAAAAGCACGGCCGTCCAGATATGGTTGGGGCGGTATTTTTCGATGCGGAGTATGTCGACATGGTCGTAATGGTTGGTGGCGTCGAACGATGTAAGGTAATATTCCCCCTGGCGGGTGACCACCAGCACCTTGTCCTCTCCGAAGAACTCGCCGAGCAGCTCGCCGCGTCCGTCGTAGTTGAGACGGAGCACGTCGCGGTCGAACCACACCTCGCGCCCTCCCAGGGTCGAGGTGCCTTTCTCCTTGAGCGAGAAGCGGTGAACCTCGTTGCGGGTCACGATGTTGCCCAGGCTCTGTTTCCCCTTGATGGCCAGTTCGGAGAAGTCGATGTCGAATTGCAGGCGTGTCAGGCGGGGTTTCGGCTTGAGGGCCACCTTCACCACCTCCGCCTCCCCGTTGGGGTTTGCCGAGAACCAGGCGATACGGCTCCCGGCGGTGCCACGGGTGAGGTTGTACTCCTTGTCGCGGGTGACCCCCGACACCTTGAAGCGTTTCATATAATATGTGCCTCCCCGGCCATCCTGGTATATGACATTGTAGACCATACGGTCATCCTTCTTGTCGAATAGCCCGATATGCTTCACGTTCTTGCCGATGAAGAGCTTGTCGGCCACGCGGACAACCTTGTAGCGGCCATCGTTGTAGAAGATGATGACCTCGTCGAGGACAGAGCAGTTGAACAGGTACTCATCCTTCTTGAGCGACATGCCGATGAAGCCCTCGTCGCGGTTGAAGTAAAGTTTCTCGTTTGCCTCGGCCACACGCGACGCCTCGATGTTGTCGAAAGCGCGGATGACCGTGCGGCGCGGAAAAGCCTCACCGTATTTCTCTTTCAGCGACAGGAACCAGTCGACGGTGTAGTCGGTCAGATGGTCGAGATGCCCCTTGATTTCGGCGATGCGCTCGTTGTAGAGGGCAATCACACGGTCGGCCTCCTTGGCCGAGAACTTCAGGATGCGCTTCATCTTTATCTCCATGAGCCGCAGCACATCGTCGTCGGTCACCTCCCTGACAAGCCGGGGGAGGAAGGGCTTGAGGCGTTTGTGGACATGGGCCACGACGGCTTCCATGGTCTCACCCTGTTCGAAATCCTTGTCCTTGTAAATGCGTTCCTCGATGAAGATACGTTCGAGCGACGCGAAATGCAGCTGCTCGCTGACCTCTCCGAGCTTTATCTCAAGCTCGCGGCGCAGCAGGTCGCGGGTGCGCTCGGCGCTGTGGCGCAGCAGGTCGCTGACAGTCAGGAATACCGGCTTGCGGTCGCTGATGACGCAGCAGTTGGGGGATATGGCCACCTCGCAGTCGGTGAAGGCATAGAGGGCGTCTATGGCCTTGTCTGAGGAGGTTCCGCTCTGGAGATGCACCAGGATGCGCGCCTGGTCGGAGGTGTTGTCGTCGACCTTGCGTATCTTGATTTTCCCCTTCTCGTAAGCCTTGAGTATCGACTCGATGACGGTGCGGGTGGTCTTCCCGTAGGGGATTTCAGTGACCGCGAGGGTCACATTGTCGATTTTCTCGATTTTGGCCCTGACGCGCACGCTTCCTCCACGTTCGCCGTCGTTGTACCGGGCCACGTCGATGAGGCCCCCGGTGGGGAAGTCGGGCAGGAGGGTGAACTCGCGGCCCTGCAGGTGGGCGATGGCCGAGTCCAATATCTCGTTGAAGTTGTGGGGGAGAATCTTCGAGGAGAGCCCCACGGCGATGCCCTCCACCCCCTGGAAGAGCAGCAGCGGGAATTTCACCGGCAGGGTGACAGGCTCCTGCTTGCGGCCGTCGTATGACGGCACCCAGTCGGTGATTTTGGCGTTGTAAAGCGCGTCGAGGGCGAATGGCGACAGGCGGGCCTCGATGTAACGCCCGGCCGCCGCGTCATCCCCGGTCAATATGTTTCCCCAGTTCCCCTGGGTGTCGATCAGCAGTTCCTTCTGGCCCAGCTGCACGAGGGCGTCCTTGATTGACGCGTCGCCGTGGGGGTGATACTGCATGGTGTTTCCGACGATGTTGGCCACCTTGTTGTAACGCCCGTCGTCGATGGTCTTCATCGAGTGGAGGATGCGTCGCTGCACAGGCTTCAGGCCGTCGTCGATGTGGGGCACGGCGCGTTCGAGGATGACATACGAGGCGTAGTCGAGAAACCAGTTGCGGTACATGCCGCCGAGCCTCAGGCGCGAAGCCTCGGTGCCGATCGTGGGGGGCAGCGCGCCGGCGTCGGCCTCCTCGTCGGTTTCCTCCGCGAGGGTCTCGGCGGGGTCGTCAACGGCCAGGGTGTCATCGGCTCCGGCGGCGGGGACGAACTCCTCGGAAGGGGTCTCCGGGAGATTGGCGGCTGGTTTTTCAGGTGTTATGTTGTCGGGGGTGTTGCTGTCTGTCATTGTCAGGGGTTGGGTTGGGATATGGCGGCGCAGTAGGGCCGTCTCTGCAAAGTTACGAAAAATCTTCCGTATTAGGCCCGCGTCAGCCTTATTTTATTTATAGTGGTCAGGGTTGCGGGATTCTCGGGAAATGCGTAACTTTGCAACCGTTATTCCTCATATCAGCTGAGGAGACCTTGGATTCGAGTTTTACTTATCATTCATCAGATAACCTCTTTTTGACCATGAAAAGATTTTTACTCGGGGCAGGAGCCCTGGCGGTCGCCGCGTCGATATATGCCGACGGAGACCCTGTGGAGACCCGTGCCTATTATTCGACAAACCCTGGCGACGCTGTCGGGAAATCCGCAACCATCACAATCGACGGGGAGTTCACCGACTGGTCTGACGACATGATCGTGGCCACCGCCGGCGCCAACGACATGGCCACCGCCTTCTGCGGTTCCCATGAGAACTGTGTCCTCGACTGCTACGCCCTCTATGCCGCCTGGGACGACGACAACCTCTATTTCGCCTGGCAGATGGTGAACACCGGGGATACCTGGGCGCGTCCCGGCGACGGCCCCCTCACCGACGGCGGACGTATCGGCGACGTGCCTTTCATCCTCTCGCTTTCGGTAGACCGCACCAAGCCGGGCATGACCGGCCATCTGGCTGACGGCAGATTCATCTGGGGCGACAACGCCACCAACGGGGTGGAGTTCGTCTCACACACCGACTTCCTCTTCTTCATGAGCGGGAAAGTGGGGCAGGGAGCCCCCGCGATGTTCACCGGCAACGACCAGGGCGCGACCGATTACGGCGCGAACTGCAAGCTGTTCAGCAACCTCGGCATCTCATACGCGATGAAAGAGGGTTTCGCCCCCTCGCATCTCTGGCGTCAGCGCACCACCGCCGACTGGGCCAACCCCGGCGAGCTGATTTCCGACCCGTCGGTCGTCAACAACATCTATGACATCGATTGCTACGACAACCTCATGGCCGGCCCCGTCGAAGGGCTGAAACCCCACGACACTTCGTTCGACTCATTCTATGAAATAAAAATCCCCATGTCGGCCGTGGGCATCACCCGCGAATGGCTTGAGGAGAACGGCATCGGCGTGCGCCTGGTGGCCACCCGTGGCGAGAGCGGCATCGACTGCGTGCCCTTCGACCCCACCATGGCCGACAACATCCTCGGCCCGTACGGGAAAGACAATTCCACCTCCCACGAGAAGGACGACATCGACCGGATTACCTACGCCCTGGCGTCGGTGGGCCATATCCGCTCCAATGAGATACCTACCCCTCCCACTCCCCCGACTCCTCCCACCGAGCCTGTCGAGCCATCCGAGGGTGACTGGACCATCTATTTCGTCAATGACGGCGCAGCCGCTTCCTGGAGCCCTGTCTACACCTACCTCTGGGACAAGGCCAACGGCAACAAGACCTATGCCGGCGCCTGGCCCGGAACCGCCATGTCCAAGACCACCATCGAAAGCTACGGCGAAGCATGGTGCTACTCTTTCGCTCCCGAGGCCTCGTCAAGCATGATGGTGATATTCAACAACGGCAACGGCAGCCAGACCGCCGACCTCGTCTGCGAAGCGGGCGGCGTCTACAAGTTCACAGGCAAGGTGGGTGAATTCTCATCCGTGGAGAAAATCGCCGCTTCGGCAACCGCCATGCCCTACCTCATCGACGGCCTGACGGTCACCGTGTCTGCCCCCGTGACAGTCTACAACGCCCAGGGACAGGTTGTGGCATCTGCCGCCGCAGGCTCCTTCGAGCTTCCCGCCCCCGGCCTTTACATCATCTCTTCGGGCAACGCAGCCGCGAAGCATTTCGTACGCTGACCTCCAGAGAGGGCGGCTTCAGGACGCTTTGGAGCCGTTCGGCGGTGAATTATACCGATTTATCACGCCGTCAAGCGTAAAAATGCGCCAAAAGATTTTGTCAATCAAAAAAAACTCCGTAATTTTGCCCCGCAAATCGCAAAGGTGCAAACCTTTGGGCGGGGCAATCCCGCGGGGATTTGCCGCTCGAAAGAATTAAACAAAACTCTAAGAATAAGAACCCAAAAAATGATTATCGTACAAGTTAAAGAAGGCGACAACATCGAAAAAGCTCTCAAGAAATTCAAGCGCAAATATGAGAAGACCGGCATCGTGAAGGAACTTCGCAGCCGCCAGGCCTTCGAAAAGCCCTCCGTGACAAACCGCAAGAAGATGATGAAGGCGGTTTACGTCCAGAAGCTGCGCCTCGTTGAGGAATAATTGATGTTTCGTAACATCGTCCGGTTTTTTCCTTGAGAAAAATTTGGATTTTACGAAGAAATGTCATAACTTCGCTACCGGAGCATCTCCCTATCCGCTCCTTATCCGGCATTCCGGAGGTCTATCAGTCTGACTGAAAGCGAAGTTGACAATGCTGATACAATCATTTTTGACATACATTCGGTGTGAGCTGAGTCTCTCAGTTCATACCGTTTTGTCGTATTCTGTCGACTTGCGCCAGTTCCGGGAATTTGTCACCGGTGTTGCCCAGCCCGCCCCTCCCCTACCCC
>CAMWVQ010000076.1 GCA_947177635.1 uncultured Porphyromonadaceae bacterium
CACACCGCCTCTCGCTAAGATACCAGGCGGTGTGGTGCCCGAGCGAAGCGAGGGGGGAAAGCCAGGGGTGGCAAGCCAGGAGAGGCAACTTGGAGCCTGGAGGGGGAGGCAAGGGAAGCGGCCGCCGGATGGCGCGGCGGCTCAGGTGACTGACGAAAGGGTCAGGGAGCGGGTGTCTCCCAGGAGGCGGAGGTCCTGGAACATGGGGAGGTAATTGCGGTGGGTGGGGGCAAGGACGACGAAATTCAGCTCCGTCAGGTTCTGCTCGTAGTCATAGTTGATGTAGTATGTGGAGAGGTGGACGGAGTGGCGTGAGAAGACCTCCTGGTAGGGGGTGATGTCGCTGACGATGCCGTGGACCACCATCTTCACCACCCGGTTCTCCTGCCCCAGGCGGGCTCGGTTCTCGTAGACCTGGAAGGCGATGAGCGTCAGCAGTATCATCGCCGTGGCGATGATGGAGCAGAGATACATGCCGACCCCGACAGCCATGCCGATTGTGGCGGTCATCCAGATTCCGGCGGCGGTGGTAAGCCCCCTGACCGACCCCTTCATGTGTATCATCGCGCCCGCGCCGAGGAAACCGATGCCGGTTATTACCTGGGCGGCGATTCGTCCCGGGTCGCCGTTTTTCAGGCCGAGGTAGACCTGCGGCACATAAACCGACAGCAGCATCGCCATGCAGGCCCCCATCGAAATCAGGGCGAAAGTCCTGACCCCGGCAATCTGCCCCTTGCGCTTCCTCTCAAGGCCGACAAGCACCCCGAGTATCATCGACAGCAGCAGTTTGAAGACCGCCCCGGTGAGGTTGACCTCCGGGGAATTGATTTCGGCGAGCAGGGATGAGAATATCTGTTCCATAGGGGGCAAATTTACTGATTTTTTTACTCCTCCGAACACCCCCGCGGGGAATTTTGTTGGGATAAATGAGAATTTTCACCTCCGCCGGGGGGAATTATGACATTGTTTTTGTAATTTTGCCCCGCGTTTTGTGTGTCGTCGCGGTGCGGCGGCCACATTAGTTATATAAACCGGAATAAAAGCAACCCCCTATACAACCCTGCCATATGTCGAAGAATCTTGTGATTGTCGAGTCACCAGCCAAAGCTAAGACCATCGGGAAATTCCTCGGGCCTGACTTCAAGGTGATGTCGAGCTACGGGCATATCCGCGATTTGAAGAAGAAGAATTTCAGCATCGATGTCGAAAACGGCTTCGCGCCCGTCTACGAGATTCCCGACGACAAGAAAGCCCTCGTGGCTGAGTTGAAGAAGAGCGCCAAGGAGGCCGAGACCGTATGGCTGGCTTCCGATGAGGACCGCGAGGGGGAGGCCATCGCCTGGCACCTGTTCGAGGTGTTGAAGCTCAAGGCCGCCAACACCCGCCGCATCGTCTTCCACGAAATCACCAGGAACGCCATACTCCACGCCATCGAGAATCCCCGCGACATCGACCTCAACCTGGTCGACGCCCAGCAGGCGCGCCGCGTGCTCGACCGCATCGTCGGCTTCGAGCTTTCCCCCGTGCTGTGGAAGAAAATCAAGCCCGCCCTCTCGGCCGGCCGCGTGCAGTCGGTGGCCGTCAGGCTGATAATGGAACGTGAGAATGAAATCAAAGGCTTCACCCCCGAGGAGTATTTCCGCGTAGGGGCGGCCTTCAGGCTTCCCGGAGGGGAGACCGTCAACGGCTCCCTGGCCACACGCCTGGGGTCGGAGGCCGAGGCGGAGAAGCTGCTGTCAGGGGCCGCCGGCGACACCTTCGAGGTGACCGCCGTCAACGTCCACCCCGTCAAGAAAGCCCCCGCGCCACCATTCACCACCTCCACCCTCCAGCAGGAGGCCGCCCGCAAGCTCGGCTTCACCGTCTCCCAGACGATGATGGTGGCCCAGAAACTCTACGAGGCGGGACACATCACCTACATGCGTACCGACTCGCTCAACCTCAGCGAACTCGCCCTCGGGGCCATAAAGGATGAGATTGTCTCCACGATGGGGGATGAATACCTCAAGCTCCGCCGCTACCACACCTCCTCGCGTGGCGCGCAGGAGGCCCACGAGGCCATCCGCCCCACCTACGTCGACCAGAAGACAATCGACGCCACCCCCCAGGAGAAACGCCTCTACTCTCTGATCTGGAAGCGCGCCGTTGCCTCCCAGATGGCCGACGCCGAGATGGAGAAGACCACCGTCGAGATTTCAGCCAAAGAGAGCGGTGCCCGCTTCACCGTCACCGGCGAGGTTGTCCGTTTCGACGGCTTCCTGAAGGTCTACATGGAGGGGCGCGACGACGACAACGCCGACGACACCTCCGACCAGGGGCTCCTTCCCCATTTAAGCAAGGGGATGACCCTCACCCTCGAGGAGATGACCGCCACCGAACGGTTCACACAGCAGCCTCCCCGCTACACCGAGGCCTCGCTGGTGAAGAAGATGGAGGAACTCGGCATAGGCCGTCCGTCGACCTACGCCCCGACTATCTCCACCATCCAGCAGCGCGGCTACGTGGAGAAGGGTGAGAAGGAGGGCACAGACCGCCAGTTCACCCAGCTGACCCTCCGCGACGGGAAACTCTCGCGCCGCACCCGCACCGAGACCGTCGGCTCGGAGAAGGGGAAACTTGTCCCCACCGATGTCGGCGAGGTTGTCAACGAGTTCCTGACCGAATATTTCCCCGACATCCTCGACTACAACTTCACCGCCCAGGTGGAGGAGAAATTCGACAAGATTGCCGAGGGTAAACTTCCCTGGCACAACGAGATACAGAGCTTCTACACCGACTTCCACCCCGCCGTCGACTCGGCGATGAACATGCGCCTGGAACACAAGGTGGGGGAGAGGGTGCTCGGAACCGACCCCAAGACCGGCAAACCTGTCTCGGTGAAGATCGGCCGCTACGGCCCGATGATACAGCTCGGCGACGGCGAAGGGGAGGAGAAACCCCAGTTCGCATCCCTGCTCAAGGGGCAGAGCGTCAGCACCATCACCCTCGACGAGGCCCTCAAACTCTTCGAGTTCCCCCGCCATATCGGGGAATACGAGGGCTGCGACCTCACCGTGGCCATCGGCCGCTACGGCCCTTACGTGAAGTTCGACGGGAAATTCATCTCCATCCCCAAGGAGTATTCTCCCGCCCACCTCACCCTCGACGAGGCTGTATCGCTGATCGAGGAGAAACGCCGCGAGGAGGCCAACCGCATCGTCAAGACCTTCCCCGAGGATGAGACCATACAGATTCTCAACGGCCGCTACGGCGTCTACATCGCCTGCGGCAAGAGCAACTACAAGATACCCAAGACCGTGGCCGACCCCTCGGCCCTGACCCTGGAGGAGTGTCGCGCCATCATCGCCGACCAGGACTCCAAGCCGAAACGTCCCGCCGCCAGGCGCAAGAAACAGTGATGATTGATTTCACCCCATTGAGCAAGCCGTTCTTCACCCGGGTCTACCAGGCCGAGCAGGAGGAGAGACGGGATGTGGAGCGCAGCCAGAAGGCCACGCTCCGCCGCTTGCTTTATGCCGGGTCGAAAACCATATTCGGCCGCGAGAGGGGAATCTCCCCCTCCGACAGCTACGCGGCGTTCGCCTCGCGGGTCGAAGCCAGCTCCTACGAGCCATTCCGCCCCTGGGTGGAGAGGATGCTGGCGGGGGAGCGCGACATCCTCTGGCCAGGCGTCTGCCGCCGCTTCGCCCAATCCTCCGGCACCTCCGGGGGGAAGAGCAAATACATACCTCTGCCGGGGGCGTCGCTCAACGGGTGTCATTACGCCGGAGCCGCCTATTCCGTCGCCTCATACCTCCGTTTCCACCCCGGCAGCCACCTCTTCGGGGGGAAGAACTTCATACTCGGCGGAAGCTACGCCAACGAGCTTCAGGGGCTACCCTCCGGCGTGAGAGTCGGCGACCTGTCGGCGTCGCTCATCGACCGTATCAACCCCCTGGCCAACCTTTTCCGTATCCCGGATAAGAAGACCGCCCTGCTGGCCGACTGGCAGGTCAAGCTCCCCCGCCTGGCCCGTGCGGCCGCCAAAGCCGACGTCAGGTCAATCTCAGGCGTCCCCTCCTGGTTCCTGACGGTTCTCAGGGAGGTGCTGGCCATCACCGGCGCGGATAGCGTCCACGACGTGTGGCCCCGCCTGGAGGTGTTCTTCCACGGCGGCATCGCCTTCGGCCCCTACCGCGAGCAATACCGGGCCGTCACCGACCCCTCGCGGATGCGCTATTGGGAGAACTACAACGCCTCGGAGGGGTTCTTCGCCGTGCAGGAGACTCCCGGTTCCCCCGCCATGGGGCTGCTGATGAACGCCGAGGTGTTCTACGAGTTCCTCCCCCTCGGGGCAGACCGCGCCATACCCTCCTGGGAGGTAATCCCCGGCGAGGTCTACGAGCTGGTCATCACCTCCTCAAACGGCCTGTGGCGTTACCGCCTGGGCGACACTGTCAGGGTGGAGTCCGTGTCTCCCCTGACGATAACCATCGCCGGGCGCACCAAAAGCTTCATCAACGCCTTCGGGGAGGAGCTGATGGTCTACAACGCCGAGGCCGCGATGGCACGTGCCGCCGCCGCTACAGGCGCCGAGGTGGCCGACTACACCGCCGCCCCGGTTTACGCCGGAGACCGCACCCGTGGCCGTCACCAGTGGCTCATTGAGTTCTCCCGGCACCCCTCCTGCGGAATCGCGGAGTTCGGCCGTATCCTCGACCTGGAGCTGCAGAAGGAGAATTCCGACTACCAGGCCAAGCGTGCCGGAGGCATATTCCTCGACCCTCCGGAAATCATCCCGGCGCGCCGGGGAGTCTTCACCCGCTGGCTGGCCTCAACCGGGAAGCTCGGCGGCCAGCGCAAGGTGCCACGCCTGTCAAACGACCGTTCCGTTATGGACTCACTACTCTCTATTAACCTGAAAGACTGAACCAATGAATATCACCCATAAGCTCATATCCACCCTCTGCCTGGTCGCCGCGACAGCCGTGGCCGCAGCCGCAGCCGCCCCGAAATACATTTTCTACTACATCGGCGACGGCATGGGATTCAACCATGTAGTCAACGCCCAGATATACAGCAACGAGGTGCTGGGCAACGACTCCACCCTGACGATGCTCTCAATGCCGGTTGCATCGATGGCCCGCACCCACTCGGCCTCCTCTGACGTCACCGACTCAGCCGCCGCCGGGACCGCCCTCTCAACCGGCCACAAGACCCGCAACAACATGCTCGGCATGGACGCCGACTCCCTGGCCGTCACCTCCATCGCCAAGACCCTCCATGACAACGGATGGGGTGTCGGACTGGTCACAACCGTGGCCATCGACGACGCCACCCCCGGGGCGTTCTACGCCCATGTCCCCTCACGTTCGGAGTATATGACCGTAGGCCGCCAGCTGGCCGAGTCGGGCTACCAGTTCGCCGCCGGAGCCGGACTGCGCGCCGCCCGCGACGGCGAGGGGAGGAAGACCCCGCTGCTCGATTACTTCGCCGAGAAAGGTGTGACCGTCACCTACGGCCCTGCCGGACTCGATGTGGAGGCCGACCGCCTGCTGGTGCTCAGCTCCGACACCGTCCGCACCTGGAATGTGGGCTACACCATCGACTCCGTCCCCGGAGCGCTTACCCTCCCGGCGATGACCGCCGCCGGAATACGCCAGCTTGAGCGCGTCTCCCCTGAGCGTTTCTTCATGATGGTGGAGGGTGGCAACATCGACCACGCGGGCCACGCCAACGACGGCGGCACCATCCTCCGCGAGGTCATTGACTTCGACAAGTCGCTCGCCCTGGCCTGGAACTTCTACCTCGCCCACCCCGACGAGACCCTCATTGTGGTCTCCGCCGACCATGAGACGGGCGGCTTCTCGATCGGCACCACCACCACCGGATACTCCGTCCGCCCCGAAGTCACAGCCTGTCAGAAAATCTCGAAAGACCTCTTCAGCGAGTATGTCAAGAGCCTCGCCCGTGACCGCCGCATATACCGCTGGTCCGACATGGAGGAATACCTCGCCGAGAACCTCGGCTTCGGTTCAGCCGTTATCCTGACCGGGGAGGAGACCGCCGAACTGGCCGAGATGTTCGACAACATGATGGCGGGCCGCAACTCGGTGCCCGACCAGGAAACCCTCTACGCCACTTTCGACGGCTTCTCGGCCCGCGTCTTCGAGCTGCTCAACGACAAGGCCGGACTCGGCTTCACGACCATCAAGCATACCGGCGCGCCGGTGCCTGTCTTCGCCGCCGGCGTGGGAGCCTCTGAATTCTCAGGCGTCAACGACAACACCGACCTTCCCCGAAAGATACTCTCCATCGCCCTCCAGAAATGATTCCATTGAAAATGAAAAAGTTACTGCTGATACTGCTCCTCATCGGAGCCTTCCTCCCCCTCCGCGCAATCGACTACCGACAGATTGAGGTGGATGTCACCATGCACCCGGCCCGCTACAAGGCCCTGCTCGACCGCTTCGTGGCCGCCGACACCACCCTCACCTCCGACGAGATGGCCACCGTCTACTACGGCTTCGCCTTCACCCCCTCATACGAGCCGCGCGACACCTTCCCCGAAATCCACGCCGCCTACGACCGCAAGGACTATGAGGAGGTGGCCCGCCTCATCGGCCCGGCCCTGGAGCTTAACCCCGTCTCGCTCGACCTGTCGATACTCGCCCTGGCCGTCTATGAGCGCGGGGTGGGGGAGACCCCCGGGAAAAAGGCCCTCAACATGGCCATCCGTTCCGACATGATTGCCGGAGCCATCCTCAAGAGCGGCCACGGCACATTCGCCGCCTCTCCCTTCTACGTCCTCTCTGACGCCGACCGACGCCGCATCCTATACAATGTCATCGGCATCGGCCCGGTCATCGGCACCGACCGCCTGGGCGACGTCGAGGCCGTCAAGTTCAACTTCCCGGGGCATTCGCGCCAGCACATCCTCTATTTCGACAACACCCTTGAGGAGAACTTCCTCAAGACCCATCCCCGATAATCCTTAACCAAAAATTCCCCCTTCCGACATGGCAGAAAACAAGACCGAAAAATGGACCGAGATCGAACACCTCCCCGAATGGGACGAGGAGTTCTATGATGTCTACACAGCCCGCAAACATGGCAAATGGGTCATGCTCAAGACCCTCAAGCCCGCCCTGCTCGACAACCCCCGCTACCGCGAGATGATCGAGAAGGAGTTTGACGTGCGCTACAACCTCTGTCATCCCAACATCGTGATGATAAACGACTTCGAGGATGTCCCCGGGGTAGGCATGTCGATCATCACCGACGACGTCTACGGCGACTCCCTCCGCAAGCTCATCGACAAGGGGGAGGTCAGCGGCGCGATTCTCGACAAAATCGTCTGCCAGCTGCCCGAAGCCATACGCTACATACAGAAGAACCATATCCTCCACCATCCGATACGTCCCGAGACAATCATCTTCACGGAGAATATCCGTAACCTCAAGCTCATCGATGTCGGCTTCGACCAGCGCGAACACCTTACCCCCACCGACGCCTCGGAGGATATACGCAACTACGGACGCGTATTGCGCGCCGCCCTCGACGCCTACAAGCCCTCAGGCGGGAAGGAGGAGGGCGACACCCTCACCCAGGCCGACCTCGCCCGCTACGCCAAGGTCGCCGACCGCTGCCTCTCCGACGAGCCCCGCCGCCGCTTCCGCGACGTGCAGGACCTCAAGATGGCCCTCGCCGGCGACTCCAACCGCCGCCTCTACCTGACCATCATCACATTCCTGGCCCTGATGGCCCTCATCCTCGGCTGGCTCTGCTGGAAAGCGCCCGCCCTCTAATCCCGTAACAACAACCCACAACTGAATATTATGAGCGTTGAAATCCGCGCCCTCGAACCGTCAAGATCACAACTCCGCAAATTCGCCAGATTCGGCATAGACCTATATGAGGGGAACCCTTACTATGTCCCCTCCCTCATCCACGACGATGTCAACACCCTCTCCCCGAAAGTAAACCCCGCCTTCGACTTCTGCCAGGCGCAGTGCTTCATGGCCTACCGCGACGGCAAGCCCGTGGGCCGCATCGCCGGGATAATCAACAACGCCGTCAACGACCGCACGGGCCAGAAGACCCTCCGCTTCGGGTTCGTCGACTTCATCGACGACGCCGAGGTTGTCGACGCCCTCTTCGACACCTGCGCCGCCTGGGGACGCGAGAAGGGGATGACCTCCATGCTCGGCCCGATGGGATTCACCGATATGGACCACGAAGGGATGCTCGTCGAAGGCTTCGACCAGCTCGGCACCATGGCCACCATCTACAACCACCCCTACTACCCCCGCCATATGGAGCGCATGGGCTTCACCCCCGAAGCCGAGTGGGTGGAGATGGCCATCGCCATCCCCGACTCCATCCCCGAGAAATACGCCCGCGTAGCCGAGATAGTCAAGACCCGCAACAACCTCAGGGTGCTCAAATTCAAGTCGCGCAAGAAAATCAAGGAGCAGTATGGCGTGGCCCTCTTCGAGCTGATCAACGAGGCATACGACAACCTCTACGGCTACTCCCCCCTGACTCCGCGCCAGATAGAGTATTACATCGACATGTACCTCGGCATCCTCAACCTCGACTTCGTCACCGTCGTCGTCGACAGCGAAGACCGCCTCGTGGCCGTCGGCATCTCCATCCAGTCATTCTCCAAAGCCCTCCAGAAGTCACGCGGACGCCTCTTCCCCACCGGGTGGTGGCACCTCCTCCAGACCCTCCGCGGCAAGTCTGACATCGTGGACCTGCTCCTCATCGCCGTCAAGCCCGAATACCAGAACAAGGGGGTCAACGCCCTCCTCTTCACCGACCTCATACCCCACTACATAAAGGCCGGTTTCAAACACGCCGAGACCAACCCAGAGCTTGCCGGCAACGACAAAGTGCGCGGCCAGTGGGACTACTTCGACACCCGCCTCCACAAACGCCGCCGCGCCTTCCGCCGCCCCCTCTGATTCCCCC
>CAMWVQ010000077.1 GCA_947177635.1 uncultured Porphyromonadaceae bacterium
GGTGGGGGAGGTGATATAGAAGTCATCCATCGCCACGAAACCGCTGTAGGGAGGGCCGCTGAGTGTGAAGCAGAAGCAGTAGGGGCCGCTTGTCTCAGGGGTGAAGGTCACGTTTTCGGCAATCCACTCGCCGCCATTGTCCTGGTTTCGCGATATGGTCGCGAGGGTGACGGGCTGGAAATCCCCATCCTGCTCGGTGCCGACGGTGACATCCATTGATGAAGAGAGCCATGTGCCTGTGGCCGAGATGAATGTCCCTTCGAAATGGGTGTAGAATGTCAGCGTGTATTCTACACCTTTCTGCAGGTTGAAGAAGGGGGTGTAGAGGCGTTGGTTGCGTTCCTGGTCTGAATCGGGAGCTATGAGATACCAGAGGCCGGAATGGGCTTTAAGGCTTGTCATGTTGGCTGTGCGCCAGATGACGTCGCCGACGGTGAGCCATTTGAGAGGCACATATGTCGTTCCGTCGTAGTTCTCGCCGTCGAATTCCTCGAGGTAAGGGAGTTCCACGCAATCGGCGAGATTGTCGGGATTGGGTTCCAGCTCCTGTCCGGGTTCCTCCTCGTCGGGCGATGTCCCCGAGAAGATGAAATCGTCGAAGTATGTGGGGCCGAGCATTGTCATCCCTGCGGGGTGGTAAACCTGGAATGCGAAGCAATATTCTCCGTCGGTCTCAGGCACATATTCGTATTTGAATTTGGTCCATTCGGTGACGGGGGCCTGCTCAGTGGTGGTCAGCAGGGTCATTTCCTCGAAATTCTGGGTTGGCCCGGCATATATCTTCAGGGCCGGGGAGGCTCCGCTGGGCTTGCCGAGAATCCTTGCCATGAACTCGACAGTGAATGGTTCGCCGGCGGCACATTCCATAAGGGCCGTGTAGAAAATGTCGTTGGTGTCGACATTTGAGACGCCGAACATATATGATCCTGAATATGGAGGTTGCCCGGAGTCAGGCCCATACAGTCTCCTGAATTTGCGTGTCGAATTTTGCGCCCATCCGTCGGGAAGTGTCTTACCCTCGGGAAATAGGGAGCTGTCGTCGAAATTCTCCTCTATTTCAAACGGAGCCGCTGTCGCGTTGACACCTACATTGAGAGAGAACAAAGCCACGCATAAAGTGAGTAGATTTAAAAATTTCATAGGCATGAGGTTTGGTTTATGGATGTGATAAACGGGTCTGGAGCCGATGTCGCAAAATTACAATAGGAGGGAGCAATAAAAAATAACCTATGTTAATTTCGTGTCAAAATGCTCGCGAAGAGGTGTGTCTGGCAGGTAAATTGTCAACGTTTGCTGCGTTTGGCAATCTCCTTGCGGATGCGGCTGACATGAACTTCGGTCATCTTGAGGTATGAGGCGATGGCTTTCAGGGGTACATTGTCGAACAGCTCCGGGCGGCATTTCTCAAGCCACTCGTAGCGCCATTTTGCGTTGCCGTTCATGACTTTGGCTTTCAGCTCGTCGAAGCAGCTGCGGCGGGTGAACACCCCGCAGACCCAGCGGCAGAACTCGTTGGACTCCTCCATCAGCCTGTCGAACACCGCCTTGCGGATGCGCAACACTGTGGTGGGGCAGCAGACCTCGATGCAGATTATCGACGGGCGGGATAGGGAATACCCCTGCATGGAGGCCAGCAGGGTGCCGTCCATCCCGAAATATATGTTCATCTCGACTCCGTCATTGACCATGTAGCCTCTGACGATGCCCTGTTTGATGATGTATATGTCAGGGTCGATGCTGCCGATGTCAACCAGGGTCTCCCCCTTTCGGAAGGTAAGGAGCTCGGCGTTCTCGGTGATTGTGTTGTATATGCGGTCAGACATAGGGAAGTCGGATTCCTCCCCTAAGACTGTTTTGAAATCTGTCATATGGCTTATGAGGTTTCTTTATGCGTATCTGCAAATTTACGAAATAGTCGGGAAAAAACAGCGGGGTATGTGGTTGGATTGAGTCAAAATATTCGGGACAGGCCGATTTGACACTCCGTTGACGCGGCCCGGGGAAGCGGGAGCGGGACTGTCTGTCGACGGCGGCCGCTCCCGCTTCCCCGGGAAGGTATGGCATTTTGGGGCAGGATGTCAGAAGGAGAGGGCTATCTGGGTCTGTATGCGTGAGTCGTTTGCCCCGCCGAGTCCGTAGGTCTCCCTGCGGCCGTAGAGGTATTCGATTCCCATCTGGAGGTAGCTGGTGAAGCTGTAGAAGCAGTTGGCGGCCACATAGACACCGTAGCGGTAGTTGGCGTTGCCGGCCGACATCACGTCGAGGCCGTTGGCGTCGGCCGCCGGGGCATCCTCGAAGGTGGCGTAAGGCTCGACGTTCCAGATGCGGGCGTATGAGCCGACGACGTTGAACTGCAGTTTCTTCGTCGCGTTGTAAGAGGCCCCGAACACCAGGCCCATCATCGGGTTGGCCTGCATGCGTCCCAGTTCATTGTCATCGGGTGTGAATGAGAGAGGTTTGCCCTGGAGGTCCTGGATATAGTTGGCGATACCCTTGCCATAGGCGGCCTGGAAGTAGAATGTCAGCGGTTCGTAGAATGAGAAGTTCCCCGAGAGCATCGTGCCCCAGGCGAAGATGTTGCGGCGTTTCCGGGACAGCATGTCCTGATAGGCGAAGTCGCGCAGGATGGCAGTGAATCGGATTCGGTTCTGTTCCGATTTCTGGTATTCGATCCAGAGGGGGATGTCGGGCAGCAGCTGGTCAACGTTGGCGTTTACCTGGTGGCCGTACCATGAGGTGTAGTCCTTGCCACGGTATATTCCGTTGGCGCTGTAGAAAGAGGGCATCTCCAGGGACGCGGCGAAGCGGAAGCCGCCGTAGCTGGGGGAGACGTAGCGAACCTGGTATGAGGAGGTGTTGATGTCGCCGTTGGGGCCTTGCGGGTCGATTGTCGGGGGCTGGGCGGCGTATGGATCGCAGGCGAGGGTGGTCATAAGACCAGCCGAGACGTTGCGCCAGGCTATGTATGCCCTTTTGAGCTTCAGGGGCTTGTCGTTGCCGTTGGTGCCGATTTTGACATAACCGGTCACCTGGTCGCGGGTGCCTCCGAAGCCAACGACGGTGAAGTCGAGGTTGCCGTTGAGGGCGTTGATGAAGAAGTCTCCCTTGTGGCCGGTGAGGGCGGGCACGGGGATGTCGCCGGTGACGAAGCTGCTTCCGGCGTCGGTCGAGTAGAGGTTGTTGCCTATGTCGTAGCCGAGCATCGGGTTGATTTCACCCCCGATTGTCAGCATGAACTTGTTGTCGCGGGTCTTGACGGTGAACTTCGGTGTGGGCACCGAACCCGGCTCCACGGGGCGGGCTTTCTCGATTGCCTCCTTCACGACAGGGTTGCTCTGGGTGCTGACCACCTCGAGCTGTCCGATTTCATAGATGACGTCATCCTTGTCATCCGCGTTTTCCTGAGCCTTTGCGGGGAAGGTGAAAAGGAGTGCCGCGGCAATTGGCAACGCGGCTTTTAAGACTACTGGATTCATTATTCCGGTTATGCTAAATTAGATGAAAAACGGTTTATATATCTAAAATGCAAAACCGGCCAGGAATGTTCAGCCCCGGGGGGATTTCAGCCTAAGAGCGAGGCTATGTTCCGGCATCCCGCCTGGAGCATGTCGAGCACCAGCTCGAACCCCTCGGCTCCGGAGTAGTAGGGATCGGGGACATGGTCGTAGCTGTCGAACGGCCCGGTGACCGATGCGATTCCTTCCCTTGTCGGCTCCTCGGGGGCCAGCTCGGCGCCGGGGAAGAAGGCCGCCATCGGAATGATTTTGGAGTCGGTCTCGACGGTCGGGGAGAGGGCGCGCAGGTTGCGCAGGTTAGAGCCGTCCATCCCGATTATGAGGTCGAAATCGTGGAAGTCGCTGACGCTGACCTGGCGGGCGCGGTGGAGCAGGCGTATGCCCCGCCGGGCGGCGTGGCTGCGCATGCGGGGGTCGGCGAGGTCTCCGATATGGTAGTCGCCTGTGCCTGCCGAGTCGATTTCCCAGAGGGATGACTGGCCGAGCCGGTCTATGGTGTCGAGCATCACACCCTCAGCGGCCGGGCTGCGGCAGATGTTTCCCAGGCACACAAAAAGTATTCTTATCTTCTCTTTGTTTTTCAAAGAGTTAATAAGTTCTATTGTTTTATGGTTTACGTTGTGGTTTACCATATTTATTTTCTTCTTGATGAGGTGAAAATCCTTGATTTTAAGTGCAAAGTTAACAAAATTAATCCGAATAGCCGACATAGATGACTGAAAAGCACCTAAGTATCAAAAATTCTTTGTATCTTTGCACCCAAATAAATAAACGAAACGCCTATGTAGCATAGTCAGATAAAAGACACATAAAATAAAAAGCGTTAGCTTTATTCTTGTTTCGGAAAAATCGCCAATTTAGAAGAAGCACCAAGAGTAAAAGTTGATGCTCACGGTTAACCGTGGGCTTTTACTCGTATATGGTGCATAGGTGTTTGGCGATACCTCCGAAACGTAGACGAAGCAAAAAGTCCACGTTTTTTATTTGTCTATACCTCAGCAATGGACTTAATAAAATTAACAACAATCAAAATCACAATAGCAATGAAAAAATTAACTTATTTATTCGTGGCTTGTATAGTGTCTTTGGTTGTGGCAAGTTGCGGAGGTGGTTCTAATTCTTCCGATGCCGATAGAATTGCCCAACTAGAAGATAGCATTCGTAAAATCCAATCGGATAATCCCAAAGAACAAAGCGTATCAACAGAAAAACCGAAATCCGAAGTATCACAAACACCTAAACAAGACAAGCAAGAAACTACAACTACAAAAAAAGACGATGGATGGAACGGTGTTTCTTCTCGTGGAGATTTCCCTTCTATACTTTCGGGGACTGCGTGGATGACCGATAACGGGTCTCGTTCTCCTATGAAATTTGAGTTTAATGGGGATAGATTAGATTACTATAAAACCGCAGGGGTCAGAGAAAATTTTGACGATCCAATTGAATGGGAACACCTAAGAACTTACACTTTTACCTCTGCAACCGAACCCAAAGAAGGAGAGTTTCATGTAAATTATCGTTATTCAGGCGATATGATGATAAATCTAATCTTCGATGGCAAGCGTGTGTATAAAGTAGAAAACACTAAACAGCCAGGCGGGTACTATCGTACTAACAAAGTTCGACTTAAACAAATCAAATAAGTTATGAAAAAGTATCTTTACCTTTTCTTCGTGGCTCTATTTGCCACAATGTCATTCACGCTTACCTCGTGCGGGGATGATGACGATGAACCCAACAATAGTGGTGAAACAGCCTCAGCCCTAACTATCAATGGCAAGAAAGTTGCTTTTGATAGCTACTACTCTCAGCTTCAAAAAAGATATGACAACCGCACTATGTTTTGGTGTCAAATCAAAGGTGATGGCTCGCTGGATGTAAACCTCTACAACTGGGAATCCCTCACAAGCGGTTATACCTATTCTTCAAACAATGAAGATATAGCTATCGCATACGACACATACGAAAGCGACTACTCGTGCGGACATGAAATTTACGGTTTTTCTTCGGGTAGCGTTAAAGTTGTAAAAGTAGATGAAGCCAACAATTCTGTTACGTTATTCTTCAACAAAGCGATTTTTAATTGCGACCAAGATAACACAAAAATCACTATTGATGGCACTCTTGTTATGCCAATAGATGGTCATAAGTATGTGGACTAAATAACACAATAACGATAAAAAGGGGTATTCAACAAGGAATTTATGTTGAGTACCCTTTTTTATTAAAGATTAAATTCGGCTTTCACTCGTTGAACGGTTGAAACAGAAACATCACATAACTTTGCCGTTTTGCGGATGCTGATGCCTTGTTTCAACAACTTAATTACTTGCTTGTATTCTTCGGCTTTGTCTTCTCGTGATTTAGTAGAGCCTTCTTTTCTGCCGAGTTTACCGCCTTTGTCAATATAGAGCTGACGGCCACTATTCAGACGGAACTTAATATTTTCACGTTCAAGTTGGGCGCAGGTTGAGAGGGTTGCAATCATAACGGGGGCAAACATAGAGGGCTTGCCTTCCTCGTCCAAAAGTGTAAATTGTTCCTTCTGCAGACGAACAGCAGCCTGACGGGACGGTTCTCGGCGAGAATGGCGCGCAGGCGGTCTGCGAGGGCTTCGCGTGGGGTGAGGTTGGTTTTGTCGCTCATATTTAAGAAGCTCATATTAAGTTGTGGGGTGGATGCGGTTTATTTCCCCTGGAGGATTTCCCGCAGGGTTGAGAGTTTGTTGTGGGGTGGATGCGGTTTATTTTCCCTGGAGGATTTCCCGCAGGGTTGAGAGTTTGTTGAGGGCCTGGAGGGGGGAGAGGTTGTTGATGTCGAGGCCGAGCAGCTCGTCGCGTATCTGGCTCAGCACCGGGTCGTCGAGCTGGAAGAAGCTCAGCTGCATCCCCGCCTCGGTCTGCGGCTGGGGTATCGACTTCCCGACCTTTTCCCCGGAGTTGCCACGGTTTATCTCCTCAAGCTGCCTGAGGACGGCCGAGGCGCGGTCGACGATGGCGCGGGGCATGCCGGCGAGCTTGGCCACATGGATACCGAAGCTGTGTTCCGAGCCTCCCGGCTTCAGCTTGCGCAGGAACACCACCTTCCCGTCGATTTCCTTGACCGAGACATTGAAGTTCCTGACTCCCGGATAACTCTCCTCCATCTCGTTCAGCTCGTGGTAATGGGTGGCGAAGAGGGTCTTGGGCTTCTCTGAGCAGCGGTTGAGGTATTCGACGATTGCCCAGGCGATGGAGATGCCGTCATAGGTGGAGGTGCCACGGCCCAGCTCGTCGAAGAGAATCAGGGAGCGGCGGCTGATGTTGTTGAGGATGGAGGCGGCCTCGTTCATCTCGACCATGAAGGTCGATTCCCCGAGGGATATGTTGTCTGACGCCCCCACGCGGGTGAAAATCTTGTCCACCACTCCGATATGGGCGCTTTCGGCGGCGACGAAACACCCTATCTGGGCCAGCAGCACGTTGAGGGCGGTCTGGCGCAGCAGGGCCGACTTACCGGCCATGTTGGGCCCGGTGATCATCATCACCTGTGTCTCCTCGTTGTCGAGGGTGACCGAGTTGGAGATGTAGGGGGTGCCGGGGGGAAGCTCCTTCTCGATTACCGGGTGGCGTCCCTGTATGATTTCCACCGTCAGGGAGTCGTCGACCACCGGGCGGTTGTAATGGTTCTCGCGGGCCACACGGGTGAATGCCAGCAGGCAGTCGAGCCGGGCAATCACCTTGGCGTCGGCGAGTATGACCGGGACATACTCGGCGAGCCGGGCCACAAGCTCGTTGTAGAGCCGGGCCTCGATGGCCTCGATGCGCTCCTGGGCGGTGAGGATTTTCTCCTCATATTCCTTCAGCTCGGCGGTGATGTAGCGTTCGGCGTTGACAAGGGTCTGCTTGCGTATCCATTCCGCCGGCACCTTGTTCTTGTGGGTGTTGGTCACCTCGATATAGTAGCCGAAGACATTGTTGTAGCCGATTTTGAGGCTCGGGATTCCGGTGGCCTCGCTCTCGCGGCGCTGTATCTGCTGGAGGTAGTCTTTCCCCTGGAAGGCCATCTGGCGCAGCTCGTCAAGCTCCTTGTCGACCCCCGGCTTGATTACGTGGCCCTTGTTGAGGGCGTTGGGGGCATCCTCTGATATTTCCCGGGCGATGCGGTCGCGCATCAGCTCGCAGGGGTTGAGGCTTTCCCCCATCGAACGAAGCACGTCGAGGGCGGCTCCCATGCAGAGGCGGCGCATCGGCTCGACGGCGAGGAGGGCGTTCTTGACCTGCACCACCTCGCGGGGGGTGACGCGGCCCACGGCCACTTTCGACACGAGGCGTTCGAGGTCGCCGACCTGTCCGAGAAGCTCAACCAGCGCGTCGCGGCGTTCAGGTTCCTTGAAGAAGTACTCAACCACGTCGAGGCGGCGGTTGATTTCCGCCGGGTTCTTCAGCGGGAAACATATCCAGCGGCGCAGCATGCGGGCCCCCATCGGGCTTACCGTGCGGTCGATGACGTCGAGGAGGCTCTTCCCCTCCTCCCCAAGCGGCGCGAGCAGTTCGAGGTTGCGGACGGTGAACTTGTCGAGGCGCACGAACTGGTCGGCCTCGATGCGGGCGATGCGCACGATGTGGCCCGTCTGGGTGTGGCGGGTGATGTCGAGGTAGTGGAGGATGGCTCCGGCGGCGACGACGGCGCGGGGTATCTTGCCAAGGCCGAATCCCTTCAGGGAGACGGTCTCGAACTGCTTGAGCAGGCGGTCGTTGGCGGCCTGGGGGGTGAACACCCAGTCTTCAAGCTCGAAGACGGGATACTTGCCGTTGAACTCCCCTTCGAGACGCATGCGGTTGCCGCGCTCGACCAGCACCTCCTTGGGGGCGAAGCTCGACAGGAGTTTGCCTACGTAGTCGGCGTCACCCTGTGCTGCCAGGAATTCACCGGTGGAGATGTCGAGGAAGGCCACCCCGAGGGTGTCCTTGTCGAAATGCACCGCCCCGAGGAAGTTGTTCTCGCGGTGGTCGAGGACATTGTCGCCCAGGGCCACGCCGGGGGTGACAAGCTCCGTGATGTCGCGCTTTACCAGGCGGTTCTTGACCAGCTTGGGGTCTTCGAGCTGTTCGCAGATTGCCACACGTTTGCCCGCCCTGACCAGTTTCGGCAGGTAGGTGTCGAGGGCGTGGTGGGGGAATCCGGCAAGCTCGATGGAAGAGGCCGCCCCGTTGGCGCGGCGTGTCAGGGTTATGCCGAGGATTTCAGAGGTTGTTATGGCGTCGTCGCTGAAGGTCTCGTAGAAGTCTCCTACACGGAAAAGCAGCACCGCGTCGGGGTGCTTCTCTTTCATCTGCACGTATTGTTTCATCAGCGGGGTCTCGACAACCTTCTTCGCCATATATCAGTGGGGGGTAAGGGGGGTTAACAAAGTGGGGGGTATCGGTCGGAGG
>CAMWVQ010000078.1 GCA_947177635.1 uncultured Porphyromonadaceae bacterium
CCACCAGTGTCACCGTGTATGTGACCTCGATCTCGACCTTCGCGCAAGGCTCTTCATCATGAGAGGTAATCATCTCGGGACCCGTGTCCCCCGGGACAACCTGCTGCCACGACCTGTAAATCTCATAAGTCGCCGTCGCCTTGTAGCTGCAATCCTTACGGCCGCCGACCGGGGCATCGACAAGGTTGGAGGAGTCGGAAGACCATTTCAATCCTTTCTCGACCGCCCCGACAAACTTCGCGAAAAACCGGTAAGAGATCTGCCCGTGGGTGATTTCCGGATGCTCTTCCTTGGCCCGTTCTATCGCGAGGGTGCGGTTGGCTTCATTGACGCATATCTCCCGTATGTTGGTCGACTCGTAGCACCAGCGGCTCCGTCTCGTCCCCGGCTCGAAAGGAGGGATGCCCTGTTCGGCGTCTATGTCATACCGTCCCGCCGGCAACAGGGGACGCAATGTGAAGTCCACCCCGACGTCACCCGGTGAAGGGAGGCTGTATGACATCTTGTCTATCAGGAAACGGGAACTGTCATAGCCCACGGGGGCAAGGATGTCGATATTGCGCAGCGTGGACTTGGGCAACGCCGCCGACACTTCCACAGGTCTCGCCCCGTGGCGGAGGAGTTCGTCGAAATCCTTCCAGAAGCGGGCGAACAGTCCGTTGCGGAACTGGAACAGGAGGGAAAGCGTGTGGGTGTACCACTCTCCCTTCCCGTCCCATATCTCCACGTTTTTCCCTTCGGCGGTCTCCGGAGAGAAACGCCCGACGGTACCTTGCAAGATTTCCGAACAGTTGTTGAAGGCGAACAGGAAGGCCAACGGGGTTGTCTCCCCCTTGCCAGCGTCATCATCCTCCTCTCCCTGTGATATGTATGTGTGCAGGAACTTCGCCCCGGCAAGGAACATCGGCGCCGTCTCGTGGAAATCCGCCTCTATCCTGTCCGACACCCATTCAAGGGGGACAAACTCGTCGACGCTTGACAGATCAAAGACATCCAGCCCTTCTGACTGCGGATCCCAGTTGAAAAACGACGTAGACGCGGTGTCGACCACATGGTTTTCCTTGTCAAGCTTGAACCACAGGGATGTCCTGACCTCGAACGCGAGCCGCCCGGCAGTCTCTGCCAACGGTTCAACAGACGCAAGCGGGGCGGCGTTTACCCTGGAGGAAGGCTCCGGGGCCCAATCCTGGTCGTCGCCACCCCAGTCATCGTAATCATCCCAGTAATCATCCTCGAAGTCGTCCCAGTCCCATTCCTCGCGGCCTTCATCAGGATCCCAGTCGACGTCGTCGTTGTATTCGGGCCAGTCGTACTCGAAATCGTCCTTCTCGTCACGCCACCCCCAGTTTGAGACGGCGCGGCCGAATATGATGTTGTCGAGGCTGTATCCCTTGATGAAGTCCTCGAACCGCTCCGTGGCGGGAGCTGCTCCCTCGAGGGAGGTGGCGGCGGACAACTTGACATATTGCGGGGTCTCGAAATTGACGAAAGGCAAATCCGTCGCCATCCCGGTCAGGTCAAGCGCCGTGGGGGATTTGACGATGTCCCTCACAAGGGCAGCCCGCGCTGTCCGGCTGTCGTAATCAAGCACATAGGTGAAGCCGAATCTCACCCACAGGGACTGGAGGAACTCCTCCACAGTGACGTCGGGCATCAGGTCGACGTAATCCAGGCGGTTGCGGCAACACGCGTCCACGACATTGTTCAGAACCACGATACGGGCCAGCTCGCGGTCCTCACGGAATGGATTGGAGGAAAGCCCGTAGCCCATGTCGGCGAACACAAGCTCAACCACTTTCCACAACCAGGGGAATGCTGTCAGTCCATAGTATTTCGGGACGGAAATCTCGGTGACCTCCCCGTTGACCAGCCTTTTTATTTTCCTGGATGAGCGGTATTTCTCGTTGGGCAACTTGTTAAGGATCTCGTAATAATACTCGGTCTCCTTGATGGACGCCGGCGGGGGCGTCTCCACCTCACGGCTCTTGCTGTCGACAACGACGGGGAACACCGCCAGGTCTGTCAGGTCGGGGCGCGCGTTGAGATACAGGTCGAGGAGTATGTCGTATATGTCCTCCCGACTGTTCTCCTCATCGGGGATGACGGAGGGCAAGCCCTCCAGCTCTGAGAGCTTCCTTTTGCTCCACGCCTCGTAAGCCGTGGAGTTGTCGAACCCGATGTTGAACGTTATCCCCTCCTTCTTCCCGGCGGAGACCATGTTCAGCAACCCGGAGCGGATGTATGTGCCATCGACGACTGTCGCCGGCTCCTTGTCGGCGGTCATCTCGGATGTCGGGCGGGTGGGGAATCCGGTCAGCTCGTTGTTTCGGGGCGTCGCGGGGACAGTGACCGGCAACGACTGGCTGCCGCGCTCGTTGTAGACCGGGTTGGTGTCCTCGACCGGTATAGAGAAGTTTTCGGGGAGGTCGAGGATTCCCCTTGCAGTCTGTATTCTGGCCATATGTGTAGGTTATCTGTTTCTGGTGAAGGGCGCGCGGGCGCGGTCAAGCGTCTGGCCGGCTTTCTCCAAGTCCTGGTACACGACGTATGCCCTGACATCCCGGAGGCCGGCGACGGCTTCTTTGAGGTCGTTCACGGTGGCGGTGAGTTCCGACAGGCTGACACCATCCCCTGGCTGGGAGGTGAAACCGCCGTCGGCGAACCCGGCTCCTTGCGCCCCGGCCATCATCCCGGACCCGTAAAGCTTGTTGCGACGGATGGCTTCGATTGTCCCCACGGCATCGACCACGCGTGGATTGTCCATGATCGGTTTCGGCACCACATACTCCCCTTTGTGGACCACCCCGGCCACCTCATACCGGCCGCCGTCGCCTGTGTATCCTCCGTCGGAGAATCCTGTCAGGGAACGGGTGGCCGTCGGCATGGCGGTGGAAGCGGAGGATGCGGACTTGCCTGGCTGCATGTTCTTGATCTTGTCTCGCTCGGCCTTGGCGGCGATACCCTGGGCTATGCCTGTGGCTGTGATCATCGCCGCCGCGATGGGGCCGCCAATCGGCCCCAGATCGGCCCACGCCTTCATCACGGCCACGGCGGTGTCGGCAACGATCTGGGCGATTTTGATGGCGAAGTTGACATCGGCGTATTTCTTCTGGATCTCGAGCTTCTTGTTCTCCTTCTCCTGCTCCAACGCGGCGGTGTCCTCCCCGTTGTTTTCGGCCTGGCGGATAAGCACGTCATACTTGGCATCGCTGGCCGCAATCTCGGCATCCTGTATGGCGGTGAACATCGAGCCGGAGAGATTCGCGTAATAGTCGAAGTATTTTTTGGCGTTGGCTATGCCAATCTGGAGTTTCTTTTTCTGAAAATCCTTCTCATCCAACAACCCTTGGGCATGCTGCTTCCTGAGCATATTCAATTCCCGGGCATACTCATCCGCCCACGACAGGCCCACCGCTTCCTGCAATTGCCATAATTGCTCCTTGTATTCATAGCCCAAAATCTCCAAGCGCCTTTGTTTTTCCTTTTCAAGTTCCACGACATCATTGCCTTTTTCTTTCTCGATGCGTATGACCTCGTCATATTCGGCCTGCAACGCCTGCTTGCTCAGCTCATAATTTGATTTCACAGCATCCCTACTGGAAGGATTGACAGACAGGGAACGCACTTTCTCAGCCCACTGGCCCGTATCGGTCAGCAACTTGTTGCGTATGGCTTTGATGTCGGCGACAAGCTTCTCCTCGATTTTCTTTCGCTCGTCTGCGGTCATACGTTCATCTGCTTTAACTTTTTCCAGGTAGGTCTCAAGTTCTGACAACTGGGAGCTGTGGGTCTTGCGCTGCTGGTCAAGCAGAAGGATGTCTGCCGACTCTTGCAGGCGCTGATGACCAGCTGTCTCCTCTTTTATCTTTGCCTCATACTCGTCATAGAACACCTGAAGGCTCTTGAGACGGTCTTCGTGGGCGGTTTTGTCAATCTCCACCCCAGCGGCAGAGATTGCCCGGTCAGCTTCCTGTATCGAGGCTTTCGCCTCGTCCACCTCTTTGGTTATCTTGTCAAGTGTCTGGGTTTTGGTGGCATCTGTCTCGGAACGCAGTTTTTCAAGGGCTTCAACCAGCTCCTCCGCATACCGTTTGGTTTCTTCCGCCTTGCGGATTGTCATTTCAGCATCGGACGCGTCTCCACGGTTCTCCTCTATTTCCAGCAGATTCTTGCGATGGGTCGCGTCGATTGGATTGGTGACAGCTTCAACAGCCCCGTCACGATAGGTTCCGGGGACGTGCTTGGCCTTGTCCTTCCCCAGAAGGGCTTTTTTCTCCTCTTGCAGGGCTTTGATACGGGCATTGATTTGGTCAAGCTCCGCCTTTGACTTCGGGTCGGACTTACGCAGCTTTTTCAGTTCCGCGTCAATCTCCTTCAACCGCCGGACGGTAACGTCAGCCGCTTCGTTGGCATTGCTCAATGGTGTGACCACTTCTGTTTGTATGGCTTCGCTTGTCCCTTCAGGGACAATAGTCCCCGCACTGAGTTCCTTCGATATTTTAGCTTCCAGCTTTTCCCGTTCTTCCTTGGCTTTCTCGGCGGCAGCATCGGCGGCTTTCCGTTCTTTGATTGCATTTCGGGTCAACGCATTAGTGGTGGCCGTGGAGGACATTCCCCACTTGAACAAAGCTGCGCCGCCGGAATTTGCGCCGGAAGCGGCAAACACATTCCCTTTGTTTGCCTCTGTGACGAAATCATTATGCTCCTTTTCCCGCTCCATATCGGATTGGGTGGTGAGATAGACATCATCTTTCTTCAGCTGGGCATCCACCTCCTGATTGGTGAGTTCCTGTAATTTAGACTGATATGCCTTGTATCTGATCTCCTTTTTCAACGCATTGAGATACAATTCGCATGCTTCGGCATTCGCGATGTATTTATTTGTCGTTTCGTCGATTTGACCGTTGTAATTCGGGATGATGCTGTTCAGTTCCGACACGGCTTTTTTACGTCTGTCAAGTGAGATAAGCTCGTTATTGGCCACGGAAATCAGAGCCGAAATCTTCATCTTCTGGCTGGCATATTGCCGCTCTGTCTCCTTGCCTGCATCACGCAACGCCTTCTGGGCCGTGACAATGTCGGCCGTCTTGTCCTTGAAGATTGTCAGGTATGAAATCAATGTGATCACAGCTGTAATCACCAGGCCCCATGGGGTTGTTTTTAGTACTTGTCCCAGCAATCTCCATGCTTTTGTCAATTTGGTCACGTTTCCGGTCAACAAGGCCTTCCCCATCGCGACCGCCAATATACCCGCACGATAAAGTTTGTGTCCGGCGGACTGAGTCTTCATCGCCAGGGTTTCCTGTATCGTCAAACGTGTGGATTCCTGTGTCAAGGCATTGTACATTTTTTTTATGGGGCTTGCCGCGAGCAACACCAGCCGGTAATTGACGAACGCGACAGCCGCAAATTTTATCTGAGAGGAGAATTTGCCGAGAAACTCGACAACTGTCCCCAACCATTGAACCAGTGATGTGAGGGCCTTGACAAGGTCTTTGATCGGCCCATTGGTCCCCGACGTGATTTTCAACACCAGCTCCTCGGCGGCTGATTTAAGTCCGGCCATCGCTCCGGCGACATTGTCGCCCATCGTTTCGGACATCTGGCGGAAATCATCGGTGACCCCGGTGACCTCGTCACGCAATTCTTTTATATGGTCGGCCGAGGCCATGAGTTTCGCAAATGGAGAAACCAGACGTTTGTCGGTAAGCTCCAGGGCGCGTTGCACGTCCACCCCCTCCTGTTCGAGCTTCTTCAGCCCGTCGACAAGGTCATCGAGGGTGTGGACGGGCTTGCCCAATGCCTGGGCCAATTCGCCTCCGGAATCCGCGAGATTCAGGAACAGGTTTCGTATGGCGGTGCCTGCTGTGGAAGCGTCGAACCCCGCGTTTGCCAGCTCACCCAAGAGTGCCGTGGTGTCCTGTATGGTGAAACCGTACATTTTCGCGATAGGGCCGGCGGTACTCATCGCACTTGACAGGTATTGAAAATCAAGGGCAGATTTGCTCGTTCCGATTGCGAGGGTGGCCAACATGTCGTCAACCTTGGAGGCCTCTATGTCGAATATGCGCATAGCCGCGCCAGCGAAAGCTGACGCGCTGGCGAGGTCGGTGTCTACGGCCTTGGCGAATTTCAGGATGGCCCCCTCCATTTGGAGGATTTGCTCCTTACCGAAACCAAGTTTGGCAAGCTCTATCTGAAGGCTTGTGACCTCGGCTGCGGAATAGGAGGTTGTCGCACCCAATTGCCGGGCGGCGGCTTCCATGTCCCTGATACCATCCCGCGTGGTTCCGAGTATTGAGGCAAGCCTGGAATTGGCCTTCTCAAATTCGACAATCAGGTTGAAGGCGTTCTTGAAAGAGCCTGTGACAAGACCAAGCACAGTCACACCGATTGCTGTAAAGAAACCGATAATCATCTGTTTCATCTTAGTGAGTGAGACGAAACTGTTTTTTAATTTATCGGTCTGGCCGGTGGCTTGGTATAAAGCCTGTTGTGTGCGGCCGATTTCCTGTTGCAGCTCCTTGTAACGCTTAGGGTCGGTAGCCTTTGATGTGCTGTTAAATTCCCGTTGCAGTTCTTTAAGGCGTTTTTTCAATTGACTTACCGACATGGAGGTCAAGTCAATCCGTTTGGCCACTTCGTCCATTTTGGCGCGGTTCTGCGCCATAGCGCGGGAATTTTGGTCAATAGACTTCCGGAGGTTGTTCCATTCCGTGGATCCCTTCTTTCCTTCGGCTTCGAGCTGCGCCATCGCCTTCCTGCTGGCATTGGTCTGTTTTTGGAGTTCCTTGTTGGCTTTCTCCAGCTTGTGGAACTCCTCCTGTGCCTGGGTCGCGTTAAGTGTCAGAACCCAGTTGATATAATCGGGTTTTAATTTTGCCATTGCGTCAACGTATTTCGTGTACGCAAAGGTATCCGGCTGATTTTGCCCTCTAAAGGACGAAAAAAGCGGGAACGCAAACGCGTCCCCGCTGACTTGGTTTCAATATGTCCGACCGGTTATCTGTTCATCCTGCGCCACTCTCTGGCTCGCTTACGTTCAAGTTTTTTTATATAGTGTCTGGCCTGTGCTTCCTCTTCGGCCTTTCGGCCTTCCGGGGTAAACAATCTCCACCAGAGGACTGAAAGGAGTCCGATGATCAGAAGGACGGCGACAGTAATAAGCACCGCTGAAAATAATGCAGTGGCAATCCCATCTCCTTTCTGGAGGGAGGTGATAAGTGTGTATATGAACAGAACAACTACAACCGCGTATACAAACACACTACGGAGTATATTGATAAATCTATTTTTCATCGTTCGATTCGTTTCGTAAACAATTCTGTGACCGGGTAACTGAGGGGACATTAGATTGCGGAACCGTCGCCGCAATCACTCCCGTAAAATCCGGCTGCGCTCGATTCATCAGCCGAAGGCCTGGAGAATGCAGCCGCCTCCTCTCGTTCGCATTTCCGTATGAAACCACGATTATAACGGTTCCATGTCTCGAGGTTCTCACGCATTATTCTCTTTTTCCGTGCTTCTTCAAATGCGCCCGCCCGGGCCCAAAGAACAAGCCATCTCCAAAAACTTCTCTTGCGTTTCATCGTTCGATTCCTTTTGTCAACAATTCGGCGACCAGGTGGCTGAGGGGACGTTCCTGGCGGACGCTTTCAGCCTGGATCAGGTCGGCCAGCCACGCCGGCAATGTCACGGATATTCTCACTCGCGGAGTTCCGTCGGCGAGCTTGCGCCCCGAGCCTTCACGAAAACCGCCGCTTCCTATTCCTCCCATATCGTCAATTGTTTAGTTTCCACAAATATACAAAACATTTTGGTTTTATCCCATATTTTCATAATAAAATAAATATGTTTTACAACACAAGGGCGGCCAACGCAGGTGTGCGCAGGCCGCTCTTGGTCGAATATACTGTGTTTCACAAAGTTGCCGCAGGCGTGTCATTGCCGGGATCATCCACCCCGGCTGGGAACGCCATAGCCTCCAGGTCGCGCATCATCATCTGCAATGCCCTCAGATGGGCCATCGTCTCCAGGTCATCGATGTCGTCGGCCGACAGTATCAGCATCCGTGACAAGGCAGAGACTGTCCGGCGGTAAGCCGCCAGTATTTCAGGTTGAGTCTGCAATGTCTCTATCACGTCGACAACCGACTCTGTCAGCTGCGCGCCTGCTATCTCGACTCTCATCTGTCACCCCCTTTCCGGCTTGAGGTTGACGAGGGGCGGAGGAATGCGGCCGCCAGCAGGCTGGCCGACGCGCCCAGCATCACGGGCAGAGATGGAGTCCCGGCGGCGCATTGCAGGTAGGCCACCGGCGCGAGGATGACAGAGGCGGCCACGCTGATGACGCGGAGGGCCGGGAGGATGGTTGTGGAGACCGCGCCCGGCAGAATGCGGGCCGGCGCGCCCTGGCTCAGGGCGATGGTGTTGGTTGTTTTCATTTTGGAAGACATTTAAATGAAACGATTAGATGTTTTGGCGGAGGGAATAAAAGAAGGTTCCGCTCCCCGTTGTCTTCCACCTGAAACAGGCAGTGGGCGCATTAACGCTCCACACGGGACGGAACCAATATTGTAGGCCACAGACCTACGGCCACAAAAAAGGCCGACGGCTTGGCTGGCTGACGGCGACGCTGTCGCCTGTTTCAAATGGAAGACGCTGCAAAGGTAGCAACAATTCCGGAACCGGCAAACAATTTCCGTCAAAAATCAGAGCAATAATATGCGGAATCGAGTAGGAGGTAAACACTAATCATAGGGTGTTTATCTCCTACTTTCGTGT
>CAMWVQ010000079.1 GCA_947177635.1 uncultured Porphyromonadaceae bacterium
TGAACCGAATTTATTTAATTTTTAACCACGTCCATTTTTAGTGGACAGTAGTGAGACGCAATCAAGAAATATAAGGATTATCGGGATGGTAAAAGGGATTGATTTGCGTGGTTTTGGCTGTGTGGAGAAATATTCATATATTTGCAATCGGTTAGGAGTGACCGATGACGGATTCTTCGAGATGGCTCCCGGCCGACATCCAATTTGACTTCAAAACAAGTAACACTGATGAATCAGGATAAAGAGAATATGGCGCAGACCGCCGCAGGGCCCGGTCTCGCCGGGCGTTGCAATGTGGTGTTCGACCGCGCCACCGCCGACTACCATGTCACCGACTCGATTGACGCCGAAGTGCCCGCGCCTTTCCCCGCGGGAAGCATAGAGGCGTTGCTTTACGCCAAGAACTGGATTGATGTGGCGCAGTGGCATATGGAAGACCTCATACGCGACCCGCAGATTGACCCGGCGGAGGGTATGAAGCTCAAACGCCGCATCGACGCGTCGAACCAGGACCGCACCGACCGTGTGGAAGACCTCGACACATATTTCCGCGAACTCTACAAGGAGGTGACCCCTGACGCCGACGCCCAGATCAACACCGAGAGTCCCGCATGGGCCCTCGACCGCCTGTCTATCCTCGCCGTCAAGATTTTCCATATGAAGGCCGAGACTGAGCGCACCGACGCGTCGGAGGAGCACCTGGCCCGTTGCCGTGGAAAACTGGCCGTGCTGCTGGAACAGCGCGCCGACCTCTCGTCGGCCATCGACACCCTGCTGGCGGATATATCTGCGGGCCGAAAATACATGAAAGTCTACCGCCAGATGAAGATGTACAACGACGCCGACACCAATCCGGTGTTGTACGCCAGGAAATAACCCGACGCCTGTCTGTATGAGCCGCAGTCTCGACATAGCCGCCAGCAACCCACGCGGTCTGCGCAGGGTGCTTGTCGCCAGGTTCTCTGCCCTCGGCGACGTCGCGATGACGGTGCCGGTGCTTTACAGTGCCTGCCTCTGCTATCCCGGCGTGGAATTCTCGATGCTTACCCGCAAGTCAATGACCTCGGTGTTTCTCAATCCTCCCGCCAACCTGAAAGTGATGGGGGTCAACCTTGAGGAATATGAGGGACTCGGGGGATTGCGGCGACTGTTCAGGGAGCTGCGGCGCGACATCGGCTTCGACGGCTTCATCGACCTCCATGATGTGCTGCGCACGAAACTCCTTGCCCTGCAGTGTCGTCTGGCCGGAATCCCGGTGGCTGTGATAAACAAGGGACGCAAAGGGAAACGTGCGCTCACCCGCGCCAACAACAAAGTGCTGCTCCCCCTCATCTCCTCCCGCGCACGCTACCGCCAGGCATTCCATCAGATGGGGCTTCCTGTCGACAACCGTTTCGAGGGGCTTTTCGCTGGTCTGCCCGGCGGGAAGGCCTCCCCGGAGGATTTCGCCACTGTGGCATCCCCGAAACTCCCCGGAGAGAGATGGATAGGGATAGCCCCCTTCGCCAAGCATGAGGGGAAGATATACCCCCCGGCGATGATGGAGCAGGTTGTAGGCGCCCTTTCCGGACGCGCCGACACGAGGATATTCCTTTTCGGCGGCGGGGAGCAGGAACGCAAGGTGCTCGACTCCTGGGCGGAACGTTACCCCGGAGTTATCTCCCTGGCCGCCAAGCGGCTCGGCTTCCCGGTAGAGCTGGCCTTGGCGAGCTGGCTCGACGTGATGGTGTCGATGGACTCCGCCAACATGCACCTCGCCTCGCTGGTCTCCACCCCCGTTGTCAGTGTCTGGGGGGCCACCCATCCCTACTGCGGATTCAAGGGGTGGCGTCAGAAGGAGGAGGACACCATACAGTTGCCTATGACCTGCCGCCCCTGCTCGGTGTTCGGCAACAAACCCTGCTACCGTGGTGATTACCTCTGCCTGCGTGGCATAGCCCCTCAGTCCATAATCTCGAGGGTTGAAAAACATTTGTGACTCCTTAACTTTTATTCAACTTTGTTTGTTGAAAGTGTATCATGGAAAAGACTCGTTTCAACTATAAGAGACTGCTGTGCCTGCTTGGCATATTTGCAGGGATTTTCGCGGTGTCGGCTGAGATACCCGCCGGTTATTATTCCTCAGTCAGCGGGAAGCGCGACGGAGAGCTGAAAACGGCCCTCCACAACCTGCTTTACAACCACACGCTGATTTCCTCCTACAACAACCTGCCGAATTATTTCCGCAAGACCGACGTTTATCCCCCAGAAAACGAACGTTACGGCCAGTGGTGGGACATGTATTCCGACATCCCCCTCTACTCCAACTCCTTCAGCGGCCTGAACCGCGAGCATTCATTCCCGAAAAGCTGGTGGGGAGGTTCGACAACCACCCCGGCATACATAGACCTGAACCACCTCTACCCCTCCGAGGCGGCGGCCAACATGGCCAAGTCGAACTATCCACTGGGTGAGGTCTCGGGAAAGCCATCGTTCGAGAACGGCATCACCACTGTCGGCTCCCCCGTCTCAGGGCAGGGAGGCGGCGCGCGTGTCGTCTTCGAGCCGGCCGACCAGTACAAGGGTGACTTCGCCCGTACATACTTCTATATGGTCACCTGCTATCAGAACCTCACATGGAAATACACCTGGATGGTCAGCAACAACCTCTACCCGACACTCAACACTTGGGCCGTCGAACTGCTGCTTAAATGGCACCGCCAGGACCCTGTCAGCCAGAAGGAACTCAACCGCAACGAGGAGGTCTACAAGGTGCAGGCCAACCGCAACCCCTTCATCGACTACCCCGACCTGGCCGAATATCTGTGGGGCGACAAACGCGGAGAGGCGTTCATCCCTGAGGGTGAGACCCAGGGCGACCCGGTGCTTGTCACCCCTGTACAGGACATGGCCCTGGAATTCGGCGAGACCGTTGTCAACGACGCCAATACTGTCTCTCTCCAGGTGAGAGGAGAGAACATCAAGACCAACCCCGAGCTTACCCTGTCGGGCATAGACCGAGGCATGTTCTCCCTTGAGGTCAGCAGCGTTACCGCCGCCGACGTCAACAAGCCGGAAGGCACCTGGGTGAGGGTAACCTACAAGCCAACCGCCATCGGGGAACACTCCGCGCGCCTGATTGTGTCGAGCTATGACGGCGCCAAGTCACGCGGCATTGCCCTCCTCGGCGAGGCTGTGGAGAAACCGGTGCTTCACGACATCCATGCCCTCCCCGCTACCGGTGTGACCGCAACCTCATACACAGCCCTCTGGGAGGAACCGGCCAACGACGTGGTGGACTATTATGTGGTCACCCGCACCGTCTATCCCGACAATGCCGAGACATATTGGGAAGAGCAGGTCGCCGAGGAAGCACACTTCACATTCAACGACTGCCAGCCCGGCACACGTGAGAGCTACAACGTCCGCTCCTGCCGCCTGGGCTACTACTCCGCTCCCTCCAATGAGGTGTATGTCGACCTCCTTGCCGGCATCGACGCCGTCGGGGAAGACACCCGTGTGCCGATGGGATGGCGTGTCGCAGGAGACGGCCTGATGCTCACGATGCCCGAAGGGTCGACCGTTACCGGTGTCATGGTCTATGACCTCCAGGGACGCCTGGTGCTGACCATTCCTGAAGTAACCAACGGCTACCTCCTCCCCGTTGCCCCCGGAGCTTATGTGATCACCGCCGACTCCCTCTCCGCCCCCCTCCGTGTGATTTTCTAAATCATCAGTCCATACATAAACAAACGTGCCGATGGCCGACAGATTCCCGGAGTCTGCCGGCCATCGGTTGCTGTGTATTGAGCAATGCCGAGGGGGTGGCCATTTATCCTGAGCCTGCCATGTCGGGTAATATTCGTAGGAATTTAGTAACTTTGCATCCGGAAACTAAAATCTTTATCTGAAAATGCAGCCGAATTTACCCCCCCCCATTCAAACCGCTGGTAATCAAGCAGGTATAAAAAAGAAGCGCGATTCCAACCTGGAACTGTTCAGAATCATCACGATGTTGTTGATAATCGCCCACCATTATGTGGTGAATTCTGACGTGCTGTCGGTCATAAGGGAGAACCCTGCCGAGAACGCCTCGAAGTTTCTACTGCTGTTTGGAGCCTGGGGGAAGACAGGCATCAACTGCTTTGTCTTGATTACGGGATATTTTATGTGCAAGTCAAGTATCTCGTTGCATAAATTCCTGAAGCTTGTGACGCAGGTGCTGTTCTACAATCTGTTGATTTTCGGGATATTCGCTGCCGTCGGCATGGAAGAGGTCAGCATCCGGAATATCCTGACCAAATTTCTGGTCGTCAGGAATATGAACGGAGGGTTCACGAGCGGATTCATTATGTTTTACCTCTTCATCCCGTTTCTGTCGGTGCTTGTCAACAACCTGACGCGCCGCCAGCATCTTATCCTTGTCGGACTTGTATTGCTGACATTCACGGTTCTCGGGTCTATGCCGCCTGTTTTTGGGATATCCGTGACCGTCAACTATGTGCTGCATTTCAGCAACCTGTTCATAATCGCGTCATATGTCAGGCTCCACGGGTTTCCGGTGGCGGTCAGCCACCGGATGTGGGGGCTCGGCGCGTTATTGTCCCTCCTGGCCGGTTGCGCGATGATTCTGGTGATGCTCCGCCGTTTCGCGGTCACCGGTGCGCCAGAGATTCCGTTCGGCCCATATTATTGGATAAGCGACTCAAACAAGATACTCGCCATGTCGACCGCGTTCTGTGGGTTTATGTGGTTCAAAGACCTCCGGTTGGGTTACAGCCGCGTCATAAACGCCCTCGGAGGAGCCACATTCGGGGTGTTGCTGATTCACGCGAATTCCTCGGCCATGCGCCAGTGGCTTTGGAACGAGCTTGTCGACTGCGCGGGGCATTTCGCCGACCCGTTGCTGTGGATCTATGCTCCGGCGTGTGTCATCGTCATATTTGTCGTCTGTGCCTCGATAGAGTTGCTCAGGTCGCGTTTCGTTGAAAGCCACGTTCTGGAATGGAGCAACCGGGCGGTTCTTCGGCTCAGGCGCGGGCTGCCTGTCTGACGGTGCGGAGGAAGCAGTAGAGGAAGAGGGCCGCGGCAAGGAAGAGGGAGCAGGAGAAGCTCAGGACGATGCCGTATAGCCCCATGCCGAGGGTAAAGGCCAGCAGGTAGGAGGCCGGGAGGCCGACCACTATGTAGCTGATGAAGGCTATCCACATCATCGGACGGACATTCCCGGTGCCGCGCAGCGCGCTCGCGAAGTTGATCTGGGTGGCGTCTCCGAGCTGATACAGCACCAGGGGGATTATCACACCCACGGCGGCCGCGAGCACTGCCGGGTCGTCGGTGAAGATGCGCATCACATGGCTTGAACCGAGGCCGAAGAAGAGGCTGGAGAGGGTGCAGGCGGCCAGGATGACGCCATATCCGGCGAAGGCTTTGCGGCGCATGCCGGCGGCGTCATTGCGTCCCGCCTCGTTGGCCACCAGGACGGTGACGGAGGTGGCCATGGCGTAATAGATGCAGAACCCGAGGGTGCCGACCACGACGACAATCTGAAACGCGGCCATCTCAATCGCCCCCAGCCATCCGCACATGACGGCGCAGCCCGAGAACGCGGCGGTCTCGAACGACATCTGGAGGCTGACGGGCCACGACATCCTTATGACATTGCCGTAAGTGTCTTTCCCGGGGCTGACACGGCGGAAGCCCTCGGCGTATTCCCGGTATCGGCGGGCGCGGAAGAAGACGCCGCATATCACCACGGCCGTCATCACGCGTGAGGCGAGGGTGGAGATGCCGGCCCCGGTGAGGCCCAGTTCAGGCGCGCCGAAATTGCCGTAAATCAGTATGTAGTTGCCGATGATGTTCAGGAGGTTGGCCCCCAACATTATCCACATCGGCATGGCGGTGTTGCGGATGCCGTAGCTCCATTGGGCGAAAGCGTTGAAGAAGCATATCGGCAGCATGCCGCTCATATAAATCAGGAAGTACGGACGTATGATTGGAAGCAGATGGTCAGGCTGTCCGAGTCGGGGCAGGTTGAGGTAGACCAGCCCCATCACCGAAATCAGCAGCAGGCTGACGGCGATGTTGACGATGACACCTGCCCGCAACACCTGTCCGATTTTGTCTGCGCGTCCGTTGGTGAACAATGCCCCGACCAATGGGGTGAGCCCGTAGGAGAATCCCAGGGCGGCGAATATCGGCAGGTTGAAGAGGTTGTTGACGAATGAAGCCGATGCCAGGGCGTCGGTGCTGTAATGCCCTACCATTATGTTGTCGGCGAAACCGACCACAATCATCCCTATCTGCGAGACAAGAACAGGCAGGCCGAGGCGGAAAATCTTGGCGCAATCGCTGAAGTACGACATGATTAGGATTGGTTTATGAATTGTTTCTTATGCGCCACTCCTTGGGGTAGAGATTGTTGGTGCGGTTGCCGAGGTTCTTGACGAACCCGAGTGGGAAGCCGCCGAAGGTGAGCAGCACTATGCCGCGTGGCGTCCCTTCCGGAAGTGTCACAGACTCGCGCGACAGGTAATCGCGGGCCTCCTTCTCCCCTGTGGCGACCGAGGGGAATGCGGCGGGGGAGAGAATCAGGCTGAGGGCCAATTGCTGTGTGGGAATCAGATCCTTCCCCTTGACCACCGCCATCTCTGTCCCTGCGGAAACCACCTGCAGGTTGCGGAGCATCAGCGGGAGCAATGCGCCCCATCGGCGCGGGAAAGCCCTGACCCCATCTTCGGTGGCGGAAAGCTCATATTCGTCACGGACACTGTCGTCAAGCCATTGGCGGCAGTTTTTCATCATTTCCGGCGGCAAAGACTGCTTTTCAGACGGTTGTTTTTTCTGTTTCTGCTTCTTCTGTCTGCTCTCCTTCCCGCCGAGAGTCAGGAGAGCCGGGGTGAGTTCCCCCGGTTTGCGCAGGAGGGTGATGAACAGCCCCTCTCCACGCGCCCTTCCGGGGATGAAACGCATACAGTGGAGCGGTTCGACTCCGGGAATCTCCACCTCGCCGTCCATGCCGTCATTCTCCCGGAGCAGGCCGGTGTCGACAGGTACCGCCCCATATTCGCGGCGCATCCGGTCAACCATCAGTTCATTCTCCGTGGTGTTGAATGTGCATGTCGAGTAAACCAGGAATCCCCCCGGGCGGAGCGCTTCCCAGAGATTGTCGAGAATCTCACACTGGCGTGCGCGACACTCCTCCACAAGTGCCGGCGACCATTGCTCGCGGGCCGTCAGGTCTTTGCGCATCATCCCCTCCCCCGAGCAGGGGGCGTCGACGGCGATGACGTCGAAAGTCTCCCCGAGCTTGCTGAACTGCGCCGTGTCTCCCCGGGTGATGACTGTGGCGGGATTTCCCCATTTGGCGACATTCTCCTTCAGAATCTCGGCCCTGGAATAGTCATATTCGTTGGCCACGACAAGCGAACCGTCCGGGAGCCCGTCGAGCGCGGCTGTCGTCTTCCCTCCCGGGGCGGCGCAGGCGTCGAGCCACAACAGGGGTGTGTCCGACTGCTGTTCTTCTGCGATTGTCAGGGAGATGCGTGAGGCAATCGCGGCGGTTATCATCGAGGATGCGTCCTGGACGTAATAGCGTCCCTGGTGAAGCGCGGGGTCGGAGGTGAAGCGTGGGCGGGAGGGGAGATACACCCCCTGCTTCCACCAGGCCACGCGGCTTTCGGCGGTTGCGGCCATCGGTGTCTCCTCACCTTTCTTGCGGGGATTCAGGCGCACCGAGACCTCGGCGGGGGTTGTCTCAAGGGTTTCCGCGAGGTTTCCGAAGCGGGCATACCCCGTTTCGGCGAGCATCTTGACAAATTCAGGTTTCATCAGGGGTGGAGTATGGATGGTTGTCACGCAATCAAGGGAGCGCCTTTTGAGCGCTCCCTGTATGTCGCGGGTCTGTTGTTCCTTAATTCTCGGCAGGAGCTTCTTCCTGGGCGGGAGCCTCGGTCTCGGCGGCCACGGGAGCAGCGGCGGGAGCGGGGGCGGAAGTCTCGGTGCCCTTGATTACCTGCATCTCGGTGGTGGGCTTTACGCGGGCGCCGGTCACCACGCTGGGCATGACGAACACAGAGAGGATGGAAAGCAGGCAGATGATGCCGGCCAGGGTCCATGTGGCCTTCTCGATGAAGTCGTTAGTACGGCGCACACCCATGATCTGGTTGGAACCGGCGAAGGAGGAGGAAAGACCCCCGCCTTTGGATTTCTGTACCAGCACCACGATGATGAGGAGGATTGAGATAAGTACGGTCAATACGATGGTTAAGATATACATATCGCGTAAATTACTATTTTCGCAAACGAAAATTATAGATTGGGATTGTTTTTGCTGTCGTTTTCAACGCGGCGTCTCCGCTCGTTCAGGATGAGTTTCCGGAGAAACCGCAATTGGTCTGCAAAGTAACTACTTTTTTCCGGAAAACGCAAGCTTAAATCGTTAAGAATTTCATATGCTTGCTCGTAACGCCTCGTTTTTATGTAGATTTTGGCCAGAGACTCCGACAGCAGGCCGTCGGGAGGGGAGGCTTTCTTTGGCTCGGCTTTCTCTTTCCTGGATGGGGACGCGCTTTTCGGAGG
>CAMWVQ010000080.1 GCA_947177635.1 uncultured Porphyromonadaceae bacterium
CGGTGGGAGAGGATGAACCGGTTGAGGCGCGATTCGGCGGAGTCGGGGTCTGAGGCTGACTCCTCCGACGGGAGGGAAGACTCCTCCTCGCGGGCGAGTTGTTGCGAATAGTCCGGCACGGGGTTGAAAATCAGCCGTTCGAGCAGCTCATCCTCCTCCTGCGACTGGTGGCCGTAGGTGTTGAGGAAGTCATCGATTGCGGCCGATGTGGTCGGGGTGTGGTTCACCTCGCGGGTAGGATAGAAATCATCGAAGCGTGATGCCTCCGGTTCCCCCGCCATACGGGCGAAAGCCTCGGGAGATGGGGCGGCGAGGATGTCGCGCAGCGGAGGGAGTCGGTTCATCCCTTTCTCCGGTTCCCCCTCCTCTCTTGCCGGTGACGGCATGGTGAAGAAGGGGTAACGGCTCCTGAAATCCTCGAGCCACTGCGTCTCTTCGGGTGTGAGAGGGGTGCCCGCGGGGTCCGCGAGCCGCTTGAGCAGAGAGTCGAGTCTTTCCTGGTCGTTGTTCATGAGGTTGGTCGGTTGAGTCGGTGGGGAGTGGGTGATGGCGTCACCAGTTTCCGAGGGTGGCGTTGAAGATCAGCTCTACAAGTTCCTTGGAAATCTGGTTGCACAGCTCTTCCTGAACATCCATCAGCATCTGCGAGGCCTCGAAGTCGCGGTATGCCGAGAAGCTCTGGTCGATGTCGTTGCCCTCCTTCTTGGTGTCGGTGTATTTGACGCGGACGGTGATTGTCAGTCGGGTCATCGAGGCGTAGGCGTCCTCGGTGACGGCCTGTGGCGTCAGGGAGTAGCCGGTGATTTCCCCCTCGATTTCGAGGTCTGCGGCTCCGTCTACCACCCTCAGGCGGGTGTTGCGGGTGACATAGTCGGTCAGCTCATTCTCGAAAGTCTGCTGCAGGGGGGCGTAGACCAGCGCGGCGCGTATCGGGAATTCCCCGATATGGACGGTCTTGTATATGTTGTAGTCGAGAGCCGCGCCGTTGAACTTGTAGCTTATCCGGCAACCCTGGTTTACTCCAAGGCCGACAATCATCATCAGCAGTAATATCAGTTTCTTCATAAATAGTCCTCGGTTGTCTCTCTGGGCTTTAAGTAACTGTTCAAAATTATTTTATATTAACCGGTCATCTTATTTTAATGTTTCTTCGGCAAAATTTTTGAATCTTTTCCTCTCGTCATCAGTCGTGTAGCTCGCTACACTCCCTCTTCATCGAGAAAAATCTTCTAAAAATTTTACTCGAACAAACATTAAAATAATTTCGACCAGTTACTTATGGCCTTCCGCGCCGTCGGGCCTGGAGTGGCGTGTTGACGGCTGATGCGCCTCATTCCAGCCCGTACTCCTTGATTTTGCGGTAGAGGGTGCGTTCGGAAATGTTGAGCTCCTGGGCGGCGGCCTTGCGGCGTCCCGAGTTGCGCTCGAGCGATAGCCTGATGGCCTCCTTTTCAGAAAGTGCGGCGGTCTCCCCCGGCAGCTCCTCGGCTGTGGTGTCGAGAATCTCGGGGGGAGCGTCTATGATCGGGGGGTGGATTTTGACGATTGATGTCGTGAGCGGGGTGTCGACTATCGAGTCGCGCAGCTTCCCCTCCTTGGCGCGCAGCGCGTCGACATCCTCGCGCAGTTGCTCGATTTCTTTCCTCATCTTGAAAATCAGGGAGAAAAGCATCTCGCGCTCACGTTCGTATGTGTGGTCGCTCTCTCCGCGCCCTGTCGCCACAGGGAGGTTGCGGCCCCGGTGTAGCACCGGCACGAGGCTCGCGGAGGCTTCCGGGAGGTATCCCGCCAGGGTCTCGGTGGAAATCTCGCTTCCGGCCTCGAAGAGGGCCATCTGCTCTACCACATTCTTGAGTTGTCTGACATTCCCGGGCCAGCGGTAGGCGAGCATCCGGTCGCGGGCGCCGTCTGAGAAGGAAATCTGAGGGGTGCGGTTCTTCTCGGAGAAGTCGGAGGCGAACTTGCGGGCAAGCAGCAGTATGTCGTTGCCGCGCTCTCGAAGCGGCGGCACTGTGATGCTGACCGTCGCCAGGCGGTAGAAGAGGTCTTCGCGGAAGCGGCCCTCGGCCACGGCGCGCGCCATGTCGACGTTGGTGGCGGCGACCACCCGGATGTCTGTCTTCTGCACCTCGGATGAGCCGACCTTGAGGTATTCGCCGGTCTCAAGCACGCGCAGCAGGCGGGCCTGGGTGGTAAGCGGCAACTCGGCGACCTCGTCGAGGAAGATGGTGCCGCCGTTTGCCTCCTCGAAATACCCCTTGCGGGAGGTGACGGCGCCGGTGAAGGCTCCCTTCTCGTGGCCGAACAGCTCCGAGTCGATGGTGCCTTCGGGAATCGCGCCGCAGTTGACGGCGATGTATTTGGCGTGCTTGCGGGGGGAGTACTGGTGGATGATGGCGGGGAAGAATTCCTTTCCCGCGCCGCTTTCGCCGGTCACAAGCACCGACAGGTCGATGGGGGCGACACGCAAAGCCCTCCCCACCGCCTTTGTAAGGGCGGGGGCGTTTCCGATGATGCCCAGCCGGGCCTTGGCTTGCTGTATCCGCGATTCCTCCATGGCTGTCAGGCTTCTATGCGTTCCTCGTTGTCGGGGGTGATTATCAGCTTGGCGCGTGAGCGGAATTCCTTGTCGTCACGCAGCCCGTAGGTCTGGGCGTGCAGGAAGTCGCCGAACTCCTTGAGCGAACCCATATGGGCCTGTTGCTCCTCGACTGAAATCGGGTCGCCGACGGTGACGGTGAAGGTCTTGTGGCGTTTGCGGAACACCTCGCGGGGGTGGAGGAGGCTGCGGAGTTGCCAGCAGGTTACTCCCAGGAAGTTGAAGAACCACGACTGGCTGCCGTGGAAGAAAATCGGCACCACAGGCACCTTCAGCTGCTGGGCCAGGCGGATGATGGACTCCTGCCACTCGCGGTCTTTCAGGCGGCAGCGCCAGTTGGTCTTGCCGACAGCTCCGGCGGGGAAGAATCCGACAGGTTCGCCCGACCTCACGAGCTTGATGGCCTCCTTGATTCCGGCCATGGAGACGGCTTTCTTCTTGGGGTCGGCCGACGCGCTCTGGTCGACAGCTATGAAGTTGGGGCGCATGGCCCAGATGTAGTTGAGGAACATGTTGACCATCACCTTGTATTTCGGCCGGCGGCGGGCGATGAGGTCGATGAGGATGATGCCGTCAAGCGCGCCGAAGTGGTGGTTGCTGACAGTGATGAACGCCCCCTCGGGGAGGTTGCGCAGCACCTCGCCGTTCTCGGCCACGACGGTGATGTCGAGGTCGTGGAGACAGCCCCGCACGAATCCCGGGCCGGGGGTCTTGCAGTTGTCGGCGTGGAGCTTGTTGACCTTGTCCATCTGCAGGAACTTTATCAGCCCGTTGAGCAGGCGGGGATGGCGGCCGAGAAACGGCACCATCTTGCCGATGTCCTCGGCGTCGAGCACGGTCGGTTTCAGGGGCGCTTCCTGTGTGGTGTCCTTTATATTGTCTGACATAATGGAAAATCGGATGTTTAACCCGCAAAGTTACAAATTTCCCCCCAATTCTCAAAGCTGACCCTGCTCGACCATCGTGCAGACGCGTTCTATTATGGCGTCGTTGTCGTCGGTGGAGGGGGAGTACTTCCCTTTCAGGTTCACCCCGAAGAGCCGGCCGAAGCTTTGCCAGAATGTGGCCCGGAAAGAGCCGAGGAATGCCTTGAGGATGTCGTAGCCGCTCTGGTTGGTCTCGCGCTGTATCAGCTTGACGAGCATGCGCGCCTGGTTCTTGGAGAATTTCCTCAACACCGGCTTGTATTGCTCGAAGACAGCCCCTTCCATCTCCTTGAGGTATCGTTCGCGCTCCTTCTGGTCGGGGAAGGTCTCGATGTACTCGTAGGTCTCGACGAGGGTCTCGCAGATGAGCTTGGCGTAGGGGAGGGTCTTCTTCACGTCGCGCACGGTGCGCCAGTAGAATTCCTCCTGTTTCTTGTTCTTGAACTTCATCGGCGGGAAGACGGTGATTTCGTTGAAAATCACCACGAGCACGGTGTCTCCCTCGGGGGTGACGGTGTGGTATTTCCCGCGGAACACCTTCTGCATTCCACTGCCGGGGTTGTCGATGCTCCGCGCGCCCTCGGGGGTGTCAACCAGGTCGCTGTTGTCACCGGCTATGGCTGTCTGGGGGAGCACCACCCTGGCCGAGGCGGTGGAGTGGGCCGGCTGTCGTCGCTGGTGCTTGCGGTGCAGCTGGGCGTGAACGGCCTCCCCGCTGCAGGCGAGCAGCAGGATGGTCAGCATGAGGCGGAATATCGAGAGAGGATTACGCAATGGCAGGTCGGATTATCGGGTTATCGGTTGTGGTTTGCGGGGGGGTAGTCGAGGGTGTAGTGGAGTCCGCGCGACTCCTTGCGCTCCTTGGCCTGGCGCATGATCAGGTAGCCCACATTGATGATGTTGCGCAGCTCGCAGATTTCGCGTGACACCTTGGAGCATTTGAAGAGCCGTTCGGTCTCCTCGTAAAGGATGTCGAGGCGGTTCCAGGCGCGGTCGAGGCGGAGGTTGGAGCGGACGATGCCCACATAGCTTCCCATTATCTGGTTGACCTCGCGGATGCTCTGGGTGATGAGAACCATCTCCTCGGGGTGGCGTGTGCCCTCGTCGTTCCATTCCGGGACGTCGCGGCGAATCGAGTAGTGGGAAATCTGCTCGGAGGCGTGGCGCGCGGCGGCGTCGGCATATACAACCGCCTCTATCAGGGAGTTGGAGGCCAGACGGTTGCCGCCGTGGAGGCCGGTGCAGGAGCATTCCCCGACGGCGTAAAGCCGCTGGATGCTTGACTCGCCGTTGAGGTCAACCTTGATGCCGCCGCAGAGGTAGTGGGCGGCGGGGGCCACGGGGATGTAGTCCTTGGTTATGTCGATGCCCAGAGAGAGGCATTTCCTGTAGATGTTGGGGAAGTGGCGGCGGGTCTCCTCAGGGTCTTTGTGGGTGACGTCGAGGAAGACGTGGTCGTCGCCGTGGAGCTTCATCTCCGAGTCGATTGCGCGGGCCACGACATCACGCGGGGCAAGCTCGAGGCGGCTGTCATACCGCTCCATGAACCTCTCACCCCTGATGTTGCGCAGTATCGCGCCATAGCCGCGCATGGCCTCGGTGATGAGGAATGAGGGGCGGTCGCCGGGGTGGAAGAGGGCGGTGGGGTGGAACTGGATGAACTCCATGTCCTTGACCGTGCCCTTGGCGCGGTAGACCATCGCGATGCCGTCGCCGGTGGCGACAAGGGGGTTGGTGGTTGTCTGGTAGACGGCGCCGGTGCCGCCGGTGGCCATCAGTGTGACCTTGGCCAGGAAGGTGTCGACATTCCCCTCGGGGGTCAGCACATACGCCCCGTAGCAGGTGATGTCGGGGGTGCGCCGGGTGACGAATTTCCCCAGATGGTGCTGGGTGATTATCTCGACGGCGAAGTGGTCCTCGAGGATGTCAATGTAGGGATTCTCGCGTACAGCCTTTATGAGGCTTTCCTGGATTTCAAAACCGGTGTTGTCGGCGTGGTGGAGGATGCGGAATTCAGAGTGGCCCCCCTCGCGGTGGAGGTCAAACGAGCCGTCATCCTTCTTGTCGAAGTCTACCCCCCACTGTATCAGCTGCCTGATTTGTCCGGGAGCCTCCCTGACGACCATCTCGACAGCCGCCGGGTCGCTGATCCAGTCGCCTGCCACCATAGTGTCGTGGATATGCTTGTCGAAGTCGTCGACCTCCAGGTCGGTCACCGAGGCCACTCCCCCCTGGGCCAGGGCGGTGTTGGCTTCTTCAAGTTTAGATTTGCAAACCAGGGCGACCCTGTGTTGCGGGGAGGCCACTTTCAGGGCAAAGCTCATTCCGGCGATGCCGCTGCCTATAACAAGGTAGTCATATTCCTTAGTCATCGGTGACAGTCATTTTGTTACCGCAAAATTACCCTTTTCCCGCCAATTGTCCAAAAAAACGGCTAACTTTGCGACCGGATTAAATTGTCAAGAGATGGAAATACGCCGCTACACCCCGGAAATGAAGCTTGTGTGGGACAGGTTTGTCAGAGAGTCGCGCAACGCGACATTCCTGCTTACCCGCGACTATATGGAATACCACGCCGACCGCTTCACCGACTGCTCGTATATGTTTCTTGACGGGAAGGGGAAGGTGGAGACTCTGTTGCCGGGGTCGCTCCACGGCGACCAGCTGCGTTCCCACGGCGGCCTGACCTACGGCGGATTCATCCTCGGCCCGCACTCCTCCGGAGCCGCCCCCGCCAATCCGATGACCTGGCTTGAGGCTCTGGTTCCGGCCTTGAAGGATGAGGGAATCACGAGCCTCCTCTACAAGGGGATACCGCATATCTACCACCGTTATCCTGCCGAGGAGGACCTTTACGCCCTCTGGCGGCTCGGCGCGCGGCTATGCTGCCGCAACCTCGCGACGGTCATAGATGTCGCGAATCCGATGCGCTCCTCAAGGCTCGGCAAGAGGGCGGTAAAGCGGCGTGACGCCGCCGGAATCTCGGTCAGGCAGACTGAGGATGCCGGGGAGTTCTGGCAAATCATCGTGGATGACAGGCGTGTGCGCCACAACACCACCCCTGTGCACACTTTGGCCGAGATGCAGTCGCTCCGCGACAAGTTCCCCGGCGAGATACTGTTTTTCGTCGCCGAGGCCGCAGGTGAAATCCTCGCCGGTGCGGTCGTCTACAAGGCCGGAGGGGTGTTGCACCTCCAGTATGCCGCCGCGACCGGGCTTGGGAAGGAACTGTATGCTGTGGATGTGATTTACAACAACCTGATTTTCGACAGGCTGAAAGATGCGCGCTGGTTTGACTTCGGCACCTCCAACGAGGATGCGGGCCGTTACCTCAATGAGGGGATGGTCAGGCACAAGGAGGAGTTCGGAGGGCGCAGCATCGTCTACGACCAGTATCTGCTGGAATTATGACCTGCCCCCGTCACTTGTTGCGGGCGGGGCGGGCGAGCCATCCGCCGACGGCCGCGATGAGCAGTGAGGTCAGTAGGATTGCGGCGGCGACGGCCAGGAGGTCGGAAAGCCGCAGGGAGACGGGGTAATAATCGACGGCCATCATCGCAGGGTTGGCGGAGTTGAGCTTTATCCAGCCGAAATGCTGTTGTCCGAGGGTCAGCAGGGAGCCGACAATCAGTCCGGCGCACCCTCCCACGGATGTTATCAGCCACCCCTGGTTGGCGAAAATCCCTTTTATCAGGCCGGGAGTGGCGCCCATCGCCGACATCACTCCCATGTTCTTCTCCTTCTCGACCACCATCAGCGAGAGGGTGGAGATGATGTTGAATGACGCCACCGCGAGTATGAACAGCAGCATCAGGAAGGTAATCCATTTCTCCACGGCTATCATCCGGTAAGCGTCGGCTTCCTGTTCCATACGGTCGAGTATGACCATTCCGGAGGGGAGCGAGGGGGCGATGGCTTCCCGTGTCCGGCGGATGTCGCCGCTGTTTGTGGCGGAGAGGGGATAGACGGCCACGGCCGTGGCCTCTGTGGTGTAGTCGAGCAGGTCACGGCCTACAGAGAGGGGTATCACGAGCATGTCGCGGTCTTGCTCTTCCTGCTCCACCTGGTAGACTCCGGCCACCCGCAGGGAGTCGCCACGGAATGCCCCGGTTGGGTTGGCGGGGTTGACACGTCCGGTTCTTGCAGGCTCGAACACCTGGATCCACCCGCTCGCCGGGCCGTCTGCCAACCGGCGGTTTTCGGCCAGCGGCCTGACATTGAGGCTGACGGCCACTCCGACAGAAACTGTCGCCTGGTCGTGGCTCAGCTCCCCGTCGATGAGGATTTCTTTAAGTCCGGAGGCGTCGATGGCTGTGGCCTCCATGGCCCTTATGGTGACAGGCATCTGCCCCTGGTCTGAGATGGCGAATGCCTGCTCCTCAATCATCGGGGAGGCGACATTGACCGAGGGGTTTCTCTGCAACACTGCGGCGAGGGAGTCTGCGTCGGGGATTACTGCTCCGTCGGCCATCTTTACCAATAGGGGGGGATTGAAGTTGCTTGTCTTCCTCTCGACGAGCTGGGAAAAACCGTTGAAGACCGACAGCACCACTATCATCGCGGCCGCGGCCACGGCGACTCCTGCCATCGAGACCGCCGAGATGATGTTGACGGCCCCGTGGCTCTTGCGGGAAAGCAGGTAGCGCAGCGCGATTCTGAGTGGTAGCATCAGGGTTGGTTGTGAATGGAGTTGCGTATCCAGAGGGCGGCTTCGGGGCCGAGGCAGAAGAGGAGGTCGAGGATGGAGAGGCCGGGCAGGAAGCCGAAGCGGGCCTGGCGCGGTTGCCAGTAGGGGAGGGTCGTCTCCCTTGCATCCCTCGCTTCGCTCGGGCACCCGACCGCCTTTGCGGGGAGGGGGGCGGCTATGGGGGAGTTGGGAGTAACGG
>CAMWVQ010000081.1 GCA_947177635.1 uncultured Porphyromonadaceae bacterium
TGCGGCGGTGATCAGATTACTCTTTTTCATGAAATTAAATTGTTGCGGTTGGATAATGTGTGAAACCGTTTACAAAGGTAGTTAAAAAAGAGCATTGATTGTAATCTTGTGCCATAACGAATCAATAAAATGACAAAATAGTGTAGAATAACACATCCGGGCACAAAACACTTGGCTAAGGGCAATATATTGAAATTCAAGAGGGTCGCCGTCGCGGCGAAAAAAACAAATAAAAAATTTGGCCGAATCAAAAATGATGTGTAACTTTGCATCCGCAAACCCCCGAAGGAAAGATGCCGGAGTGGTCGATCGGGACGGTCTCGAAAACCGTTGTACCCTTACGGGTACCCAGGGTTCGAATCCCTGTCTTTCCGCAAAAAACGCTGCAAGTCTCCGACTTGCAGCGTTTTTTGCATCCATACCTCCCCGCCCAGTGGAATACCATCCAAGCGGTGTATGGCCTGGCATTGTATGTATATGTCTTGTTGCGCAAGCGGAGACCCCAACCTCCCCCCAATATACTCCCCAAAGGGTATATTCGTATGACTCGGTTAGCAAAATAACCTTGCGGGGGGCCTGACAGAGGACGACTTGGGCTATGAGTTCAGATATGGTTACGATTATCTAAAATCGGAAAGGGCCGAGGCTGACACTGCCATTATCGGCAAAGCCATACCGTGACAAGGTATTGTTTCCGTTCTTCGATGGTCTGATACCGGAAGGGTGGCTGCTCGACATTTCAGAACAAGGCTGGAAAATATCGGCTCACGATAGATTCTCGTTGCTCCTTGCCTGTTGCAAGGAATACCTGGCAAGTCTGTTGGCAGGGAAACGGGAACGGCCCCGGGGTGAGCCGGAGCCGTTTATTCAGAGGGGATGATGGGGATTAGCGGATGATGACTTTTGTGACTTTGGAGCCCTTGCGGCAAAGATAGATGCCGGCGGTGGGGTTGTCGACACGGATGCCCTGCAGGCTGTAGTACTCGGCCTGACCTTCGGAATCAGACATCACCTCCTCGATGGCCGAGGTGGAGTTGATGTTGATACGGTAGTTTTTGTTTCCGTTGTTGTCCCAGTCGTTGCCGGTGTTTGTCACAAAGCTTATATAGCTGACAGCCTGGTCGGGATTGTTGAACGGGCCAATCTTGACCTCGTATTTCCCTTCGGCATTGCGGGTGAAGGGGGTGCGGGCGGCCTTACCGTCGCTGTGGTACTGCGAACCCTCGGGGAGATATGCCTGGATGGGCTTCTCGAAGTTGTTCACACCCCAGTGGAGGATTATCCCCTCACGACCGTTGGGAGCCGTGATGGTAATCACGTCGGCGGTAGTGGGCTGAGCGGGAGAAACGGTGTAGGAACCGAGTTCCGAAGGTTGCTCGGGGTCGTCGGGAGTTGAGACCTTGCCGTCGCCCACATATACATGGAGAATCATCGAGCGTGACACATTTCCCTTGGTGTCGGTGGCTTCGATGTAGTAGTCGACAAGCACATCCTTGAGACCCTTGACCTCAGCGGAGTATTCCTGGGCTTTGTGTGAGGGGACAGGGTTGGTGATTGACGCGATGCTCTTGCCGGTCATCTCGATTTCCTGCCACGGGCCAACTTCGTCGCCACCGGCATATGTCTCGTTCTGGTTGGATGTCAGCGGATTGACACCATCCTTGTCGATACGGTATTTGAGTTTGACAGAGCTGAGACCGCTGAGGTCGTAAACGTAGCTCCACACTGTGAAGTCAGAAGACTTGACGGTCTCCCATTCCGTTGCGCCGGGATTGTAAGGCTCGCGCTGGGGATGATAGATGGATGGGCCGGTCTTGTCATCGCCGGAAGCGAGGATGGAGGCGACTTTAGCAACGGCGAGGTTGGCGGCGGTGGCAGGCTTGGAGTCCCACTCCTCAGTGCCGTCCCAATACCAGTAGCAGCTTGTCTCGCCACACATAAGTTCGTTCCAGGCGGCACGCACATCGGCGTTGTCGGGAGCGATGGCGGCGGCGGTCTTCACATGGTTTGAGGCGGCGGTGATGATACCCCAGCTGTTATGGTCAGGGCTGTAAGGCTCGGACGCGCCGGCATATTTACCCTTGTCGCCATTCCATTTGAGGAACTCCGGATCGGCTCCGGCTCCCCACCAGCTTCCGCTCTCGACATGGATTATATCATCGTCGGCAGGGGGGAAGGCTTCGAGATAATCCTGGATTGTGGTGCATTCGAAGCGGTCGGGATTGGCTTTGAGCCAGTTGACAAAGTTCTGGAAATTCGAACCGTAGTAGCTTGCCGAACCACCTCCGTGGTTGTCACCGTCATGATGGAGAACCACCAGTATAGGATGCTCGGGGTCGTCATTGTAAGGCTCAAGCTGGCTGATGCAGGCCTCATACTGGAGCGCGCCGAAGCCGCCACGGCCATCCTCGTTGCCATACACGAGCGAAGTCGGCACGGCAATCATCCTGTATTCCTGGCCGTCAGAGGGGTCGACATACTTCATCCAGTGGGGACGGTGACCCCATCCGGCGGAAATATGTCCGGGGCAATAGAGCCCGTCGATATGCACCCAGTCCTCGGGGTTAGGGTTAAGAATGTCGGCCTTGTTTGGCTCCACGATGGAGACACCCTTTACCCAGGGATAACCGGCGGCTGTTCGGTCGAAGTGGGAATTATCGACCATCGCCCACTGGATACCCTCCTTTACCAAAGCCGGAATCATATGCTCCTCGAAGGCGTTTTCAGGGGGGAAGATACCCTTGGAGTATGACATCCCGGGGAAATTCTCGGCGAAACATTCACGATGCTTCTGAATCTGCTTGCGGGCATCCTCCTCATCAATGAGCGCCATCAGGGGATGGTAATAGCCGAAGGCCACCATGTCGAGTCGGGGATTGCCCTTGTCGGTTTTCTTGGAGATATAGTCAGTCCAGTTCTTTTTCCAGTTCTGGAAATGGCTGGTTGACTGCTCGATTACATTGAGGTTTTCGACAAGTGAGCCGGAGAACGACACCTGCGCGCCACCAGGCAAGTCGGCGGCAATCAGTTTGTCTACAGCCTGCGCGGGCCAGTTTGTGTAAGGGCCTGTACGCGTGGTGAAGACATCGAGAAGATCGTAGCTCAAAGAGCCTCCCTGGTGGGTTTCCATCACATTCTCGCCCGGGGTGTAGATGGGCTGGTGCATGTGCCACTGGAAGGCAATGTAAATTTTCGGTTGCTCGGCCGAAACCGAGAGGCTGGCCAGCAATGCCGCCCCTAAGATCGCTTTTTTCATGGAGTTATGATTGGTGATAAATCTGAACACTTAACGATGAATGTAATCTGACCGCAAAATTAGCAAAATTTCAATAATATATGGATATGCGGAATCAAAAATCTTCCTGATAATTACCCTTTTGCCTGTCTGTGTCACGGCTTAATCCTCAGGAGACATCCCGATGGAAAAAGCCGCAGGAGCCGCCGGATAATCCGGGGCGGCCCCTGCAGCCGTGTATGCATTCGGTTCAATGGTCAGTCTTTGTCCCGGGGCGGCATCACGGAGTAGAAGAAGTCCATGAAGCGGCCATTCCAGTCGGGGGTCACCCAGTGGCCGTTCTCCGGCATTATTATGTAGCTCTTTTCAGGGGTGTCGAAGAGGTTGAATGAGGCGAAGTTGGTGTGGGGGGGACAAACAGGGTCCTGGAGGCCGAAGGTGGCAAGCACGGGGCATTTCACCCAGGGGGCGAGGTTCTTGGTGTCGAAGTATGACAGGAAACGATACATCTCCTCGTCGGTCAACCCCTTTTCCTTCTGGCAGCGGAAGGCCACTTCTGCCGGCCAGTGGACGATGCGGAAGTAGTCGGGATAGTCGCCGAGGAAGGTGACGGCCGGGGCGATGGCCTTGATTCGGCCTCCGCCGAGGGCGGCTGAGACAACGGTGAACGCGCCCCCCTGGCTCTGTCCCTGGGAGTAGACACGGGCGGTGTCGGTCTTCTCGCGGGAGGTGACGAAGTCGATGGCGCGCACCACATCCATGAACGCGGCGCGGTAATAATAGCGGTCTTTGTCACCGAAGTTCCAGGCAAACCAGTCGCCGTAGGGGTTCTTGCCGTCACGGTTGTCGAGCAGCTGTCCGCGTGTGGAGAGATAAAACTCAATCCATCCGGGATTGTCGTCGGGGTTGCCGTAATAAATCTGGGATGTGCCGCCGTCATAACCCTGGTATGTGATAAGGGCGGGGTATTTGCCAGGCGCGACAGGCTCAGAATAAAAACCGCGTATCACCACCGGCTCGCCGCCTGTCGAGTCAGGCAGAGACTTCATCTCAACGAGATACACATTCTTGTTTCCCGACGAACGGTAAGGGTCGCGCGTCAGCTTGTATTCCGGGGCTACCGCGGCCAGTTCGTCAAGGGCCTCTTTCCAGAATGCCTCGAAGTCGGGCTGACGGTCTGCGGGGGATACTATCGCGGTCGGGTCATACCCGAAATTGAATGGGTCGAGCGTCGTCTCACCCACTTTCACCGTGGCGCGGTAGAAACCGGGAGCCACCGGGAGGTTGTCGAACACCACACGGGCCGTGTCGCCCGGCGCCAGGGTCACCTCCCGCGAGAACTCTCCGGCGGGGAGCTTCGTGTCGGTCTGCATAGCGAGGCTCACCGTGGCTGTGGCCGCCTCCCCGTCAGGATTGCTGACAATGACCGACACCTCGGGGGTCTCACCTTTCTCCCAGCATCTGAGGCTGGATTTTTCAACCCGACCGCCGATGGCTGCGGAGGCTGTCAGGAATGTTCCCGCCATCATTGCGACGGCGGGGAACAGTTGTCTTTTGTTCATATGTAAATCTTATAAGTAAGGAATTGCGTCATTCGGTGAGGGTGAACGAGACGGGTGTGCCGTCTACGCTGTTCCCAGCCGTCCATACCCGGAACTCCCCCGCTTCGGTGACAGGTCTGCCGTCAAGGCCGTGGAACGAAAGCTGTCCGGGAGTGAGCGTGAAGCTTACCACCCGGCTCTCCCCTGGCTTCAGGGTCACCTTGCGGAAGTCTTTCAGCTCCTTCACCGGGCGGGCGAGCGAGCCGACCATGTCGCGCACATAAAGCTGCACGGTCTCCGCGCCCTCCACATTGCCGGTATTGGTGACCGTGCACTCTATGGTCAGCGGAGTTTCCGAACCGATGGCCATCGAGGGGGCAGACAGGCGCGGGGCTGAGATGTCGAAGGTGGTGTAGCTAAGCCCGTAGCCGAAGGGATACAGCGGCTCCTTTCCGGCATCAAGATAATATGAAGTGCAGCCGGTGGAGGTCTGCGGAGCCTCCACGGGGATGGAATCGAGGTCGACGGTCCACTCCGGCGGACGGCCGGTGTTCTTGTGGGCGTAATACATCGGATACTGTCCGGTCATCCTGGCCATGGTCACAGGAAGCTTCCCTGAGGGATTGGCCTTACCGGAGATAAGATTTGCCAGGGCCTCCCCGGCCATCGTCCCGCCGTGGAATGAGTAAAGGACGGCGTCGGCCATCTCGATTTCTTTCCCCACGGTCAGCGGACGTCCGGCCATGAACACAACCGCCACAGGCTTGCCTGTCGCGCACACAGCCTCAAGCAGGGCGGTCTGCGCCCCTTTCAGGTCGAGGTCGGCCATCGAGTGGGCCTCACCCGACATCACAGCCTCCTCACCGACGAAGCACAACACCACGTCGGCCTCCTCGGCGGCCTTGACCGCGGCGGGGATACCGTCGGGATTCTTGTCGCGGGTATATCTCAGTCCGGGAGCGAAGACCACATTCTTCTCACCATAAAGCTTGCGCAGGGCGGCAAGCGGAGTGACCGACCTGTCGCGCTGCAGGTCAGGAGCCCAGGTCCCCCCCTGGTCATAGGGGGCATCGGCCATCGGGCCGATGACGGCTATTTTCCTTACATTCTTTCCAATAGGGAGCATCCCGCCGTTTTTCAACAGTATGGTACCCTCCTCAGCGGCCCTCGTGGCGGCTGCAAGGTGAGCAGGGGCATAAGCTGGAGAGGGTTTCGACATGTCGATATACGGATTGTCGAAGAGACCCAGGCGGAATTTCAGGCGCAGCACGTTGCGGACAAGGCCGTCGACCACCTCCTCGTCGAGCCTCCCATCCCTGACAAGCGACTCCATCGCGTCGGGATATGAATGCCCCTCCATGTCTATGTCGACCCCGGCGGCGGCGGCGAGCATCGTGGCGTCGCGCTTGTCGGCGGCCACACCGTGGTTGATCATCTCGGTTATGGCGTTCCAGTCGCTGACCAGCACGCCGTCAAACCCCCAGCGGTCGCGCAGCACCTCGCGCATCAGCCAGCGGTTGCCTGAGGAGGGAACCCCGTTGATGTCGTTGAAGGAGGTCATGAAAGTAGCGGCCCCGGCCTCGGCGGCAGCCTTGAACGGCGGCAACACCACATCCTCAAGCAGCGGCAGGGGGAGCCAGGTGGTGTTGTAATCCTTTCCGGCCTCACTGTAACCATATCCGGCGAAATGCTTGGCGCAGGCCGCCATCGCCGTAGGGTCGGCGAGATTGTCGGTCTGGTAGCCGCGAATCATCGCCAGCCCCATCCGCTCATTGAGCAGCGGGTCTTCACCGGCCGACTCGGCGATGCGGCCCCAGCGGGCGTCGCGAGAGACATCCATCATCGGCGAGAAAGTCCATCGGATTCCGGAGGCGGTAGCCTCTATGGCGGCGATGCGGGCACCCTCCTCCACAAGCTCCGGATTCCAGGTAGCAGCCTGTCCCAGAGGAATCGGGAAGACTGTGTTGAACCCGTGTATCACGTCGCGGGCGAAAATCAGCGGAATGCCAAGGCGCGACTCCTCCACAGCCTTGCGCTGCAGGCGGTTCACCACCTCAGGGTTGACCTCGTTGATGATGGAGCCGACACGCCCCTGGGCGACAGCCGCGCCGAGGGTGTCGAACCGCGCGGCGTTGAGCTGGTTGAGCTGCCCGATTTTCTCCTGCAGGGTCATACGGGCTATTATCGAATCTATGCGCGCCTCTGTGGCCGCGTCTCTGCCGGAGGAGGCGGCACATGAGGCCACAGCCATAAAGGCAGCCACAGCCGTGGCTGTGATTTTTTCAAATGATATTTTCATCAAGGACAAGTTTTAAGGAACAGACAGGGAGCCGCGACTCCGGGGTCAGATAGACGAAGTGCGCGGCTCCCGCAAAGTTAGGGAAAATGTTTGATTTATTTAAGGATTTTGACAACGGATTTGCCTGCACGGAGGATGTAGGCTCCGGCGGGGAGGGAAGAGATGTCGACTGAGTTCGAGCCGGAAGAGAGGGGCAGGCGTCCGGCCAGGTCGAAGACCTTGATTCCGGCCACGGCGGCGTAAACCATATCGCCCTGACGGATGATTCCGGTCGTGGCCGCTTCCACATTCTCCACTCCTGACACATTGTTGGCCACAGCCACCTTGACACGGAGGGGATTCATCGCGGGAGCCACATTGACAGGCACCTCCACACCCTTCTTCAGCAGGGAGCCGATTTCGCCGTCGGCGGCATCAGCGAACTCCACCTTGAACTGACCCTCACCTTCGAGAACCTCCTGCGAGAAATCGGAATGGTCGGTATCAAAGACGAATAACGAAACCTTAACCTGGCTTGCGTCAATACCCTCGTGAGAATGAGCAGCTTGTCTTTCTGAAAGCACGCTCTCCCAGAGAGGTGAGGTTAGGAGGCAGGGAGGTCAACCGCAGCTTCTCACATCCTGAAAAACAATATTGGCTGATACTCTTGATGCCATCGGGGAGATTCACCGATTCAAGCTTCTTGCACTTGTAGAAGCCCTCCGGATGCCTACTTGATAACCACGGGCAGCGGATTTCGGCTTGGACCGCTGATGCCAGCCATTTTAGTTGCAAAACAAAAAAAGCGAACTGAGACAAGTCTCAGTTCGCCTTTGGTGGAGTACAGCGGACTCGAACCGCTCACCTCGACACTGCCAGTGTCGCGCTCTAGCCAGATGAGCTAGTACCCCGGTTTTGCGTTGCAAAGGTAGGTTGTTTTTTTCAATCCACCAAATTTTTCGGGATTTTTTTGCAAAAAACGCCTCAATTCTAAGCAAAACGCGGATTGCAGTATCGCAAGGCGGCCGAAATCGGGACGGAACCGGGGGTAAGGGGAGACAGATACGAGGGAGGAATGACGGGTACGGGGCGGGGATGACGGG
>CAMWVQ010000082.1 GCA_947177635.1 uncultured Porphyromonadaceae bacterium
TGCATAAAGCGTCCCCGCGTCGAGGTACCGGTCAATCATCTCCTCTGACTCGTCGCCGCGCAACAGCAGGGGGAGGACGTCGCGTGTGCCGGTTGCGACGCGGCGTATTTCGAGGGGGAGAACAGGGGTTGGCATAGAGGCGGGGATATTTATGGTAGGGTGGGGGGAATGGCCTTACCCCGTCGCAAAGTTACGAAAAAAGAGAGATAGCCCGGCATGTATGGCCGCCAAAATGGTTTTGAGGGGGGAGTGATGGGGCGGTGACGGATAAAATTCGTAACTTTGCACTCCCGCCTTCCCCGGTGACAGCTACGGCAACCCCGGATAAGTAGGGCGGCAAAACCTGATACCGAAAGAAAGATGGCAAAACAGGAATACATAGAGAAGAACAGGCAATGGCTTGCCGAGAAAGCCAATGAGCCGGGAGTGAATGCCCTTGACAAGGGGGTGCTGTACAAGGTCATAAGGAAGGGTGACCCCAAGGGGGCGGTGCCCAACCGTGGCAGTGTCGTGACAGTCCACTATGTCGGGAAGACCATCAACGGGAAGACATTCGACAGCAGCCGTGGCGGCGTGGCTCCTGCCTTCCGCCTGCGCGAGCTGATACCGGGGTGGATAATCGCCATGCAGCAGATGCATGTCGGCGACAAGTGGGAAATCTATCTTCCGGCCGAACAGGGCTATGGCCGTTTCAGCCAGCCCGGCATACCGGGAGGCTCGACCCTCATCTTTGAAATCGAACTGCTCGGGGTATCCTGAGGGTTTGGATAAACAGACCGCTCCCCGCAAGCCTTCCGGGCCTGCGGGGAGCGGTTGTTTTTGAACGAGGCGGAGGCATGTCGCATGCCTCCGCCTCGTTGTCAAGACCTAAAACAATTATCTCTTGTCAATGAAACTGTACTTATTTTCTGTTAAGCTCGTAGATGCGGCTTGAGAGGTCGCCGTTGGTGAAGAGGGGGAGGCCGACGGTCATCAGGTACTGCCCTGAATATGTCTTGGGATTGTTGTCGGCTGAGCAGTCGGCGCGGTTGATTTCACGCACGGTATAATCAGCCTTGGGGTTGAGGCCCTGGAGCTTCACGTTGTTGAGCTTCTCGTTGTAGCGGGGGTGAACGTCGAAGGCGAACACCACGGCGTTGCGGGCTTCCTTGTCGACAAACATGGTGGAGGTGTGGTTGCCTTCGTAGGGTGACACCAGGCGGTACTGGTCGCCGTCGAGGATTACCGGCTTGAGGCGGTTGTACTCCTTGATTGACTGTTTGCAGAAGGCGAGGTCGTCGGCGCTGAGGTCGTGGAGGTTGAGGTCGAAGCCGAGCTTGCCCATCATCGCCACATTGGTGCGGAACTTAATGGGGGCCTTCTTGTTCCAGGTGGTCACGTGGGCACACTGAACTTTTGCGGGGAACACCTGCGAGTAGCCATACTGGATGAAGAGACGCTCGATGGGGTCGGTGTTGTCGCTGGGCCACATCTCGGTGAAATATTTCAGACCCTCGTAGTCGGTACGGCCGCCGCCGCCGGAGCAGAGCATCATCGGGAGGTCGGGATACTTGGCCTTGATGCGGTCAAGCACCTTGTAGAGGCCGCGCACGTAGTCCACGTAGAGTTTCTCCTGGTTCTTACCCTCGTAACTGGAGTAGATGTTGGTGATGGGGCTGTTGCAGTCCCATTTGAAATAGGCGATGTCGGGGTATTTGGTCATCAGGTTGTCGACGACGCCGAACACATAGTCCTGCACTTTGGGGTTCGACATGTCGAGCACGAGCTGGTTGCGGAAATAATATTCCTCACGGTTGGGGAGGGTGATGACCCAGTCTTTGTGGTTCTCATACAGCTCCGACTTGGGGTTGACCATCTCAGGCTCGATCCAGAGACCGAACTTCACACCCTGCTTCTTGGCCTCCTCGGTGAGGCGTCCGATACCGTTGGGAAGCTTGTCGGCGGTCTCGTCCCAGTCGCCCAGCCCCTGGGTGTCGCTGTGGCGGGGATATTTGTTGGCGAACCAGCCGTCGTCGAGCAGGAACATGTCCACACCCAGCTCCTTGGCCTCGCCTATGAGCTTGATGAGCTTATCCTCGTCAAAATCGAAGTAGGTGGCCTCCCAGTTGTTGAGCAGGGTCATGCGGTTGCCTTCCCCATCCTTTACCTGGTGTCTGCGGGCCCAGTCGTGGAGGTTGCGGCTCGCGGCGCCCGTGCCCTTGTCGCTGAGGGTGAAGATGAATTCAGGGGTGACGAAAGTCTCCCCCTTGGCCAGGGGGTAGGATGAGAAATAGGGGTTGATGCCGCTGATCACACGCAGGTCGCCGAGGTTGTCCACCTCGAAGACGTAACGGAAGTTTCCGGTCCAGCCGAGGGTGCCGACGAGCACATCCCCTTCGGTCTCCGTGGCCTGGTCGCCGAGAGAGAGCTGGAAGAAGGGTGACACATGCATGTCGGCGCGGGCGCCGAGCTTGGTGTCGACAACCTTCTTGCCGTAATGCAGTTCCTGGCTGAGCTGGTTGGCCTCGTTGGCCCACTCGCCGCTGTACTGGGTCAGTATGTATCCGGGCGCGGTCAGGTGGAGCATCGACGACGCGTACTTCTCAAGTTCGATGGGCTGCTTCTCGTTGTTGGTGATTTCAGTCCACGACTTGAACACGTTTTCAGGGCCGAAAGCGGCCAGGTGGAGTTTCACCACGTCGGCATATTCGGGGTCGGAGAGGGTGATGACAGTCTCCTTGTAGCCGTCGCGGTCGATTACCTCGTGGTTCTTGTAAAGGAGCAAGGTAGAGGAGTTGGGAGTGGCGGTGCGGTTGATATGCAGCGCCGGCTCGAAATAATCCTCCATTCCGTGGGTCAGGTAAGCTTCCTTGCCCTTGGGTAGGTTGGCGTATTCGGCGGCATTGTCGAGCCGTTCTCCGAAATAAGACTGATAGAGACGGCCGTCATCACCGACGGTGTAGACCAGGGCGGTCGCGTCGGTCTCAATGGGGATGATTTCCATGGCCGCGCAGAGATTGGCGGAGGCTGCGAGGGCCACGAAAGTCAAGACTGTAGATTTCATGATTATTAGTTTGTTTGTTTTAAGTAACTGTTCAAAATTATTTTATGTTAACCGGTCATCTTATTTCAATGTTTCTTCGAGTAAAATTTTTAGGAGATTTTTCTCGAACAAACATTAAAATAATTTCGACCAGTTACTTATTATGTTTTCTGATTGGTGGCGGAATGGTGGCGGCGGGGGCCGCCCCGGTGTCGGGGACACGATGCAAAGTTACTCCACGAACCACTGAAAAACTATGTCAAACAAACCAAAATATGGCAATTCCGCATCAAAGGCGGGGTTATATGCCTGATATGCTACTGTTTTTCGTCATCCTTGGCTTTGGAGCGGCACTGTTTCTCGAAGTCTTTTGGCGTCATGCCGAACTGCTTGAAGAAGAGTTTGCTGAAATATGAGGGGGTGGCGATGCCGACCATGTAACAGACATCCCCGATGCGGTAGCGGCCATCCTGAATCAGTTCGGCAGCCTTTTTGAGCTTGATGGTGCGGATGACCTCGATAGGCGACAGGCCGAAGACTGCTTTTATCTTACGGAGCAACGCCGAACGGCTCATGTTGAGCTGTTCGCAGAGGATGTCGACGCTCAGGTTCTCGTCGGCGATATGCTCCTCGATAAGCGAACGGACCCTCTCCATGAACTCGCGGTCGGCCTCACCAGCCTGAGCGTTGCCCGAGGAGTAGAAGGGATTCTTGGTGAAGGCCTCACGCTCGCGGCGGCGGTTGTCGAGTATCGAGCTGATGAGCTGACGCAGGTATTTGATGGAGAATGGCTTCTCGACATACGCCTCCGCGCCATACTTGAGACCCTGGATTTTGCTCTCCAGGTCATTCTTGGCGGTGATGAACACCAAGGGTATATGGCTCAGGCTGACATCGGATTTGACGGCGTTACACAGCTCCAGTCCATCCATCTCAGGCATCATTATGTCTGTCAGGATAAGGTCGGGCTGGTTGGCCTTGAGCTTTTCGAGTGCCTCCACGCCGTTGCGGGCCGTGGTGATGACAAACGAGTGGGAAAGCTGCTCGGCCAGGAAGTTTAGGATGGTCTGGTTGTCCTCGACCAGGAGGATGCTGAACACGTCGGGACGCCTCTTGGCCTGGTTTGATTCCGCCGCGAGCATGTATGCGCCGATTTCAGGGTCAGGGGCGGGCTGGCTTTCGGCCGGCTCGACCACGGGGAGCGTCAGGGTGAAGATGTTGTAGGATTCGGCCGGGTTGTCTTCAAGCACCAGGCTCCCTCCGAGCAGTGTGGCCAGGGAGCGGGAGAGGGGCAGTCCGATGCCTACTCCGCTCTTTATCTCGGCGGCAGAGTCGGTCTGGTAGAATGCCAGGAAGATGCGGTCGCGGTCTCCGGCCTTGATTTTTGGGCCGTCGCTGGCAACCTTTATCTGGTATTCGGTCGGGGTGCGGGTCAGTGAGATGCGCACGAACGACTGGCCGTATTTGCGGGCGTTGTTGAGCAGGTTGCTGACCATCTTGGTCAGTGCCTCGCGGTCGGTCTTGACGACCAGTGGCGTCGGGTCTATTTCCCTGACGAGTGTCTTTCCGGCGAGGCGCAGGGGGGTGTCGAAGCGGTCGGCTGTCTCGTTGAGCAGGGCGGGTATGTCGACATTGTCCATCTTGAGGGTCAGGCGGCTTGAATCAATCTTCTGGAAATCGAGCAGCTGGCCGGTCAGATCGAGCAGACGGTTGGTGTTCTTGCGCGTCACCGAGAGGTATTTCCTGAACTGCGGGTCGTCGATGTTGAGTTCCTCCATCGCCTCGAGCGGCAGGTCTATCAGCGACAGGGGGGTACGTATCTCGTGGGCAATCTCGGTGAAGAAGCTCACTTTGCTGCGATACAGCTCCTTGTCCTTGATGTCTTCAAGGGATTTCTCGTGGGCCCGCAGCTCACGCTCCTTGCGGATGCGGTACCACCTGAACCACATGGTGACAATCACTGCCACAATCAGCATGTAGAGGATGTATGCCCAGCTCGATTGCCACCAGGGGGGTGTTATCTCGATTGAGAGCATGCGGCTGGCGGTGTTCGACTCGCTTTCGGCACGGATTTCAAGGGTGTATTTGCCCGGGGCGAGGTTGTTGAATGAGATTTTGTTGTCGGTCATAGCGATCCACTCGTCGTTGACAGGCAACAGGCGGTAGCTGAGCTGTGTCTTCCCCAGATGGCGGTATTCGGGGGAGGCTATCGACAGGGTGAATGTCGACTCGTCATAACCGAGTTTTAGCTTTTCGGCGAAGAGTATGTTCTCCTTGAGGAAGGAGTCCTTGTCGGGACGCACATCCTGGTTGAGCACGCTGATGCCGGTGAAGTAAATCGGCAGGGGGGAATTGAGTTCCTTGTAATCGTCAGGCTTGAACGCCACAACACCGTTGCTCCCACCCATATAGATGGTGCCGTCGGGGGTTATGGTGGCCGACTTGTAGTTGAACTGGTCGAACGGGAGGCCGTCGCTGCGGTTGAAGACCCTGATTTTGGAGTCGGCGGGGGTGAAGCGCACCAGCCCTTTGTTGGTGCCGAACCAGAGGTTCTTGCCCCGGTCTTCGACCACGCTGTAAACCACATCGTCGGGCAACCCTTCCCTTATGCCATAGGTGACGAAAGAGTCTGTCTCTTTGTCGTAACGGCTGAGGCCGCCCCGGTCGGTCGAGAACCACAGGCGTCCGTCGGAATCCTCGACGATGGAGTTGATAGAGTTTGACCTCAGTCCGTTGGGGTTTGATGAATTCTGGTCGTAGGTGTAGGCTTTGAATTGTCCGTTGGCCTTGTTGTGTCTCCAGATGCCGTTGCCCATCGTCCCGAGCCATATGGTGCCGTCGGAGGCCTCGTGGATGCAGTATATCCAGTCATATCCGGTCTCGGTCATATGCTGGAATGTCTGTTCGCCGTGGCGTCGGCGGTACAGGGCGAACGACAGGCCCACCCACTCGTCACCGTCGCTGTCGATGAGGTAAGAGTAGACATTCTCGTCTATCTCGCCGCCCAGGGGGAATATTTTTGACTCTGACCGGCTCTCGGGGTCGATTCTGTAAAGGCCGGAACGGGAGAAGGATGAATAAATGGCTCCGTCATATGAGGTCATCGAAAGCACGATTTTGTCGGCCTTGTTATGGTAAGAGGGGCTGCTCACGCGGCCTGTTGACGGGTCGATGGTATTGATGCCTGCGGTCTCGGTTCCTATCCATATGCGGCCCTTGCGGTCGGAGCTGACCCCGAGCACAAGGCGTCCAGACAGGCCGTCTTTGATTCCGTAGTTGGTGAACGCGAATTTGCGGCGCGGCATGTAGCTGACCCCTCCGAAGATAGTGCCTATCCAGGCTCCGCCGTTGTTGTCGCGGTAGATGTGGTAAATCGTGTTGTCTGACAGAGAGAACGGGTTGAGGGGATTCTCGCAGATATACTCCTCCTCACCGTTGACGAGGTTGAGCACATACATGCCTGCCTGGGTGCCGACCCACAGCTCGTCGTCGAAGCAGAGGATGTCACGGAGGTAAATGTTGCCGCTTCCGCTGAACGGCAATTCGCGGAATGTCTCGTTTGACGGGTCGTATTCATAGATAGTGCCGTTGTTGGTGCCGACAATAAGGGAACCCGCCGTGGTCTCGCATATCGCGCAGAAGAGGTTGCTGTCGGAGATGGAGGGGGTGTCTTCGGTGGCCTTGACCTTTACGAAGTTGCCGGTCTCCGGCTTGTAGCGGTAGAGTCCGTCGCTCGACACGGTGACCCAGACATTTCCGTCGTCGCTGACGCATATGTCGGTGGGGTAGACTTTCTTGAACTTGCTGCTGTCGGCGAAGACGAAGTGCCTTATTCCCCCATTGTTGTAGAGATACACCCCTTCGTCGGGAAGCAGCGCCCACACGTTGCCCCGCCGGTCGCCTGAGATGTCCTGCACCCAGTTGTTGGGCATCATGCCGTCATCGGGGGTGAGGTCGACGAAGCTTATGCGGTCTGCGTGAGGGTCATACTTGTATATCCCCCTGTCGGTCCCGATCCAGAGCATCGAGTTTTCATCCTCATACAGTGCGCCGATGTTGTTGTTGCCGCAGTGGCGTTCCTCGTCGTAGCATTCATAGACCTTCAGGGTACTGCCGTCATAGCGGTTGAGTCCGTTCTTGGTGCCGAACCACATGAACCCGAGGCTGTCGTGGAGGATACACTTGACATTGTTGGCCGACAACCCGTCGCTGCTGTCTATGTGACGGAAATTGAATTGTTTAGCCGGCAGGGAGAATGCCGGCAGGGAGGCTGACAATATGAAAATGGCTGACAGTATGCGGCTGAGTCGCGGGATGAATCGGTTCTTCATGTTCAATGGGGGTAAGGTCGTTGCCAGCCAATGTCGGTGCGGTTCTTGTGACGGCTGACCGACGGTTACAGAATCACTTTCTCGTTTGAGATGAAGCCTGAACGGAGTTTCACCGAGACGATTGCGACGCCACGGCCCGAGCCTGCGGAAATCTCCGCCGACGTGATGTCGGCGGAATCCGCGTTTACGGAATTGATGGACGAGCCATCAACTCCGTAAACATTGACGTGGGAAATCGGCCCCGAGGCGGCAACAGTGATGTTGCCCCCCGAGACAGATATGGCGACGGAATCG
>CAMWVQ010000083.1 GCA_947177635.1 uncultured Porphyromonadaceae bacterium
AAACATTGAAATAAGATGACCGGTTAATATAAAATAATTTTGAACAGTTACTTAACAGATAATAGACCATCTTAAAATGATCAAGAAAATTCTTCTGGCCCTTGCAGTGGCCCTTCCCATGTGCGCATGGGCCCAGACCGCCAAGTTCGGCGTAGTAGACCCCGAGTCAATCATCCCCGGCATGGCGGAATATGTCGATGCCCAGAATCAGTTCAACGAGGCCTCCAAGACCTTCGAAAGCGAGTACGCCAAGATTCAGGAAGAATTCAAGGCCAAGTATGAGGAGTTCCAGAAAGTGATGTCTGACTCCACCACCCCCCAGACCATCAAAGACCGCCGCGCCCAGGAAATCCAGGAGCTCAACCAGAAGTCTGAGCAGTTCGCCCAGACCGCCCAGCAGGAGCTTGCCCGCAAGCAGCAGCAGCTGATGGCTCCCGTACAGGAGAAACTTATCAACGCCATCAAGGCCGTCGGAGCTGAAGGAGGTTTCACCATGATTCTTCCCCTCGGCACAGCCGCATACACCTCGGCAGACGTTGTCGACGTAACTCCCCTTGTGAAAGCCAAGCTCGGAGTGAAAGACACCCCCGCTGCCAAATAACAGCGTTCATCCACTTACATCAAACCGCAGGCGCAGGTCATTACCGGCGCTTGCGGTTTGAATTTCAATTCCGCGGCACAAATCAGGACGATTTCACACTCCGCGACATCGATTTTGACGTAAACATACACAAAAAAGCCAAAATAGTATCTGACCTTACCACACATAATTGCTAACTTTGCCCCCGAACCTTAATCCTGATTTTTCTCATAAATGATTCCTGTCTTACAATTCACGACCTACTTCAAGCCTGTCATATGGGGAGGCGGACGCATCGCCGAATTCAAAGGCATACCGTCACAAGGCCATGACATCGGAGAATCCTGGGAATTGTCGCCGATGCCGGGCCACGAGTCAGTGGTCATCGACGGCCCGTTCAAAGGGACAACCCTGCCGGAACTCGCATCACTCCATGCCGATGAGATTCTCGGCAGGACAGTCAACTCGCGATGGGACGGAAAATTTCCGCTGCTTATAAAATTCATCGACTCCAACGATGACCTGTCAATACAGGTCCACCCTGACGACAACCTCGCGGCGCGCCGCCACGGGTCACTCGGCAAGACCGAGATGTGGTATTCCATCGACCCTCAGCCCGGCGCCTACCTCTACGCCGGATTCAACCGCCGGATGGATGAGGCCACTTTCCGCCGCATGATTGCCGAAAACACAATCGTCGACTCTCTCGCCAAAACATATGTCGAGAAAGGCGACCTCTTCTACCTCCCGTCCGGACGCATACACGCCATCGGCCGAGGCAACCTTGTAGTGGAGATACAGGAGGCCAGCGATATCACATACCGCATATACGACTATGACCGGCGCGACGCGCAAGGCAATCCCCGTGAGCTGCATATTGACCAGTCTGTGGACGCAGTCAACTACGACGATGTCGTCACCGGAAAGGAAAACGTCGTTCCCGCCAAAGGTGAGACCAAGCCGCTTGTAAGCTGTGAATATTTCACCACCTCCATAATGGACATCGACGGAGAGTCCCTGATAGACATGTCGGCTCTCGACTCCTTCATGGTGCTGATTGGTATCGGCGGAAACCTGACCGTGTCGACCGTCGACGGCAACGAGACTCCCCTCCCCCAGGGCCACACCCTCCTGGTTCCGGCCTGCCACCCCTCAATCTCGATAAAGGGGGAAGGTCAGATGCTGACCGTGCATTTATGATTCCTGCGCCGTTTCCCGCTCCGACACCCCGGCCCGCGACAGGAAACGTTCGCAAAGGATCCGGGAGGTCGAACCCGGACGGCTTGACACGAGCGACAGTATCTCTTCCGGCTTGTGCCAGGCGGCGGCGTCCACCTCTGACGAGAGCCTGAGCTCTCCCGACCTTACACGGGCGAAGAAACCAATCATCATCATCTCTTTCCGGGCGAACCAGTTGGTCAACACAAGCTCAAGCTGCTCCACCTCCTGGCCGGTTTCCTCGAATATCTCCCTGACAGCGCAACTTTCCGCATCTTCTCCCGGAGTGACATACCCTGAGACAAGGTTATGAAACTCCGTGGAGATATAATTTTGCCGCAAAAGAAGCACCTCCCCTTTCTCGTTATGCACGAGGGAGATTACCGCTACCGGGAACATGTCAAACCAGGGCTTGCCGCAGGCGTCACACCAGGGAACTTCCCCCTCGTCGCCAAGTACGCGGCCTGAAAGCAACGCCCCGCAATCAGGGCAATATCTGAAACGCATCTGTGATAAAAAGATTGTCAGTCAAATGATTGTCAGTCAGCAAAACCGTCAAAAACCGGCCTTCACGACTCTGGGCCATCGGTTTTGCGGGTAAAGCTGAAGGAGTCGGCATCGCGATGGGTAGGCAACCATCCCCTCAGTTTCTTCACCTTGTTCAGCGAGAATGTGGCGATTGCCAGCGGGCCGAATGGAGTAGCCACGACATCTCCGTAACTGTCTGGGAGAGGACACCCCGACGGCGCAAACTCCGGCGCAGGGGCAATCTGACGTCCGAGCTCATCCACAATCAGCGACAGACCGTCATACTCTCCGTAATCGTCGCGGCCCGAACGGTCGGCACCCGCCACCACCACCTGGTTCTCAATCGCGCGGGCGATAATCAGCTGACGCCACGCATATCCCCTGTTGCACGGCCAGTTTGCAGGCACCAGCACTATGTCTGCCCGCATCTCCACATTACGTCCCCAAACGGGGAAACGGAGTTCATAGCATATCAGCATCGAGACATTCCATCCGCGGAACGACACCAGCGGCGGCCGCGCCTGCCCGTGTTCCATCAACTCCGCTTCCTTTGACAGGCAGAAAAGATGATGTTTGTCATAGAAGACCCGCCGGCCATCGGGCATCACCAAGAATCCCCGGTTGAAGAATCTCCCGGCACCGTCATCTGCGGTCTCACAGGCCAGGAAACTCCCGGCCACCAGCATATTCCTTCGCTCAGCCAGGCGGCGTACAGCCTCCATCGTTGGGCCGTCATTCCCCTCGGCCACAGCGAGCATGCGGTCGGTGTCCTTCATGAAAGAGGTGGTGAACAGCTCAGGCAAGACGGCTATGTCGACACCTGACGGGAGGCTTTCGGCCATCACCTCCATACGGCGAAGGTTCTCGGAAACATCACCCGAGGCGATGTCGAGCGAAATGACTGCAACAGTGAGCAGCCTGTCATCCTCGGGCAACGGCCTTGAGGAATCTTTCCCCTGGTTTTTCATTCTGTCAGGAAATTTTCGGGATGACGCCCGGTAAACGGACGGTAATATTTCTTTATGGCAAGCATGTCGGCGTCAAGATTCCCTGACGGCTCGAACACATCGTTTATCATCGCCTTTTTCATCCGGAAATCAATCACGGCCAGACAGACAGGGATGCCGGCCTCTCGGGCGATGCGCAGGAATCCCGTGTGCCATACGGCGGTCGGCTTGCGCGTCCCTTCGGGGGTGATGGCCACCACAAGCCGCTCCTCCTCCCTGAACCTGGCCACCATTGCCTCCACCAGCGACTGCTTCTTGTTCTGCCTCACCACCGGAATGCCCCCTATCGCACGGAAAAGGTAACCCAGCGGGAAGAAGAACCATGAGGACTTCATCATGAAACCCGCCTTGCGCCCTACCGACCTTATGGCAAGTTCCCCGATGATGAAATCCCAGTTGGAGGTATGGGGGGCCACACAGATGATGGCTTTCGGATAGTCAGGCACTGACACCTCGACTTTCCATCCACTCCATTTAAGTATCCTCGCGGCTAAATTCATGATCTCGACATCTATCTGTTATCTGTTGGATAATACAGCGACAGGCATAGAGAGGACTGCGGCGCGACAGCATCACCCGGTTCAGCCGGGACATGCCGACGCGCCGCGTCCGTCAGGTCACAAGGGTCTGTCAGGCCTTCTTGTTGTTGTCCTTCACCTCCTGGGGCAACGCGGCGTTCATCTCCTTTACCAGAGAGTTCACCTTGTCATAGAATTTCTCCCTCAGCGAAGCGAAAGCCTTCCTGAAGTACTCTCCGCGGGCCTTACGGTAAGCGGCACCCGACTCGAAGTCTTTCGGCTGCTTGTCGAAGACGAATGTAACATTGTTGAGGGCGGAAATCTGCAGGTCGGCGATTTTGGTGATGATTTCGGTCATCACCTTGGCGTCTACACCCTTCACGAAGTTCTTGGCCAGGAGGCACTCTGCGGCCAGGTCGCCGCAAACATATTTGATTTCTTTCTTGAGGTTTCTCTTGTTTGCCATGTCGTTTGATGTTTATGGTTGTATATCAGGGTTGATTTCTGAGTATCAGGCGCGAGAGGGCGCTCTTGGCGGGAGGAATCTTCACAGCCGGGAGGCTCAGCAGGTTGAGCCCGTCGAGCTGTGGAGGCGGCGGGGTAGTGTGGCCGACGGCCTCCATCATCGCCTGCGGGAACTTGGCCGGATGGCCCGTGGCCATCGCCACACCTGTCTCGCCGGGAAGGAGATTGCCGCGCAGGGCCCGGTAAGCGGTGGCCGACTGAGGCCCGAGCAGGTATCCGTCACGTTCGTAGACCTCCCGGATGGTCTGCACAATCTCCCTGTCAGAGAAGGCGACACCCACCACATCCTTGCGGAGAGATTCCAGGTCGCCCCCATAGAGGTCGATTATGCGGGCAAGGTTCGATGGGTTGCCGACATCCATCGCGCGGGCGAGGGTCATCAGCGCGCGGCGCGGACGCAGACCTCCTGTCTGCAAATATTCAACAAATGTGTCGTTGGCATTGTTGGCTCCGATGAAACGCGCAACCGGAAGCCCCATCTTCTTGGCCATAAGCGCGGCCGCCAGGTTGCCGAGATTCCCGCAAGGCACACTTATCACCACCTTTCCGGAATCCGGCGACATCTCCATGGCTCTCGCGTAGGCGTGGAAGTAATATATGATCGAGGGGAACTGGCGGGCAAGGTTGATTGAATTGCCTGATGTCAGCGGCACTGCCGCGTTAAGCTCTTTGTCGACCAGCACCTGCTTGACAAGCGTCTGGCAGTCATCAAATGTGCCGCCGACCTCCACTGCCGTGACATTGGGGCGGTTGCAGAACATCGCCACCTGCTGGCGGGAAAGCTCTCCGCGCGGAAAGAGAACTATGACCCTTGTCGACGGGGAATCGCTGAAACTGTCGGCCAGCGCGCCCCCGCTGTCTCCCGAGGTCGCAAGTATCACCGTCCGTCGGGCGGTGTCAGGAAACAAGGCCGGCAACAACCGCGACATGAACCTGGCGCCGGCATCCTTGAACGAGAGGGTCGGGCCGTGGAACAGCTCAAGCACATACAGGTTGTCACCCTCTCCGGTCTTCCTCAATGGCACGGGGAAATCGAGGGCGTCATCGACAATCGACTTTATCGCCTCAGACGAGAGGAAGTCGCCAAGCAGGGTGTTGCATACAACATACCCTATTTCCTGTAACGACATCTCAGGGATGTTCCTGAAGAAAGCGGCTGGCAATGAGGGCATATTTGCCGGCATGAACAAACCGCCGTCGTCAGCCAGGCCATTCTCAATGGCTGTCGGGAATGTCACTCCCTGCGTCTTGCCGTTGGTGCTGTGAAACAACATATCCAGTTTGCCTTGAAAGATTTTCTTCTATGCTACAAATTTAACAAAAACTCCACTCGCTCCCAAATTTTTCGGCGCCCTTTTTCCCAAAAGATTCTTTCCATCCCCGGGAAGCTTGACACCGGCACTCCCGGAACACAATCATCCCCGGCAGTCCGTCTCCATCAGGGGAGGAGTCGGAACACCGGGGATGATTGCAGGGCGTTTCCCGACCGGGAAAGCGGCCCGTCTCAGAATTCGCTCGAAAAATGGAAGCGGATGGCGGGGAAATCGGCCTGGGCCATCTGCAAGACATAGTTTGAGTCGGCCAGGAAGACATCACGGCCTTCACGGTCGAGAGCCATGAACTGGTGCTTGCGTTTCTTGAAAGCGTCGAGGGCGGCTTTGTCATCGCTCTCCACCCAGCAGGCCTTGTAGAGGCTGATGGGCTCCCAGCGACACTGCGCCCCATACTCGTGGAGGAGTCGGTACTGGATTACCTCGAACTGCAGCTGGCCGACGGTGCCGATAATCTTGCGTCCGTTGAACTGGTTGACAAACAGCTGGGCCACACCTTCATCCATAAGCTGCTGGATACCCTTCTCAAGCTGCTTCGACTTCATCGGGTCGGTGTTCTCGATATACTTGAACATCTCGGGCGAGAAGCTCGGCAGCCCCTTGAAATGGAGGTTTTCCCCCGAAGTCAGCGTGTCGCCGATTTTGAAATTGCCGGTGTCGGGAATGCCGACGATGTCGCCCGGATAGGCCTCATCCACCACGCTTTTCTTCTGGGCCATGAAGGCGGTCGGGGCGGCGAAACGCATCATCTTGCCGGAACGGACATGCTTGTAGTTGGCGTTGCGCTCGAACTTTCCGGAGCAGACCTTCACGAAGGCGATGCAGGAGCGGTGGTTGGGATCCATGTTGGCGTGAATCTTGAACACGAAACCTGAGAAGGCCTCCTCCTGCGGCTCTATGACGCGCTCCTCGGCCTGGGTGGGACGCGGCGCGGGGGCTATCTTCACGAAGCAGTCGAGAAGCTCCTTCACGCCGAAAGTGTTGAGGGCCGACCCGAAGAACACCGGGGCGACCTCGCCACGCAGGTAGGCGTCGACATCAAACTCGGGATACACCCCTTCAATCAGCTCAAGGTCTTCACGCAGCTTGGCGGCATCGGTCTCGCCGACAGCCTCATCAATCGCGGAATCATTGACATCGTCAATCTCCACTCGCTCGGTCACCTTCTGCTTGTCGGGCTTGAACAGGTCAAGGCCCTGCTCATAGATGTTGTAGACACCCTTGAACTTCGCGCCGATGTTGATGGGCCACGAAAGGGGGCGCACGGCGATTTTGAGTTCATTCTCAAGCTCGTCGAGGATGTCGAACGGGTCGCGCCCCTCGCGGTCGAGCTTGTTGACGAAGATGATGACGGGGGTGTTGCGCATGCGGCAGACCTCCATCAGCTTGCGGGTCTGTTGCTCGACACCCTTGGCGACGTCGACAACGATGATCACCGAGTCAACAGCCGTGAGCGTGCGGTAAGTGTCCTCGGCGAAATCCTGGTGTCCCGGGGTGTCGAGGATGTTTATCTTGTAGTCGCCGTAATTGAAGCCCATCACGGAGGTGGCCACGGAGATACCCCTCTGTTTCTCGATTTCCATCCAGTCAGAGGTCGCGGTCTTTTTGATTTTGTTTGACTTCACGGCCCCGGCGACATGAATCGCGCCACCGAAGAGCAGCAGCTTCTCGGTCAGCGTGGTCTTACCCGCGTCAGGGTGTGAGATAATGGCGAATGTACGGTGGCGTGAGATTTCTTCTTGAAGGCCCATCAGTAGCTTAACGGTTGCTGTTAATAAGTTTCATGCAGTCTTCCAGGCTCTCCTCCCAATGGGGTATCTCCACCCCGTATGTTGCCTTGATGCGCGAGCGGTCAAGAATGGAGTATGCGGGGCGGGAAGCCGGGGTGGGGT
>CAMWVQ010000084.1 GCA_947177635.1 uncultured Porphyromonadaceae bacterium
GAGGGAGAATGATGATAGAGCAAAAGGTAATCCCCCTCGGTTTTGGGCCGAGGGGGATATTTACGAGAGGGATATTTTCGAGGGGGATATTTATTGGTGTTTGTGAGAATGGTCAGAGCAGGAGGGTTGCGTCGCCGTAGGAGAGGAAGCGGAAGGAGTGGGTCAGGGCGTAGTCGTAGAGGGGGCGCCAGTCTTGTCCGGTGAAGGCTGAGACGAGGAGCAGGAGAGTGGATTTCGGCTGGTGGAAGTTGGTGATGATGCCTTTGACAAGGCGGTATTCGTAGCCGGGGGCGATGATGATGCGGGTGGATGCTATTAGGGTCGTCTGGTTGTGCTCCTCGAGGTGAGAAATTATGGCGTCGATTGCCTGTGCGGGAGTAGGGATTGTGTCGGTGTTCTCGGTTTCAAGCAGCTGGTAAGGTATCCACTGAGGTACTTCCCCCTCCCATTTGCCGGCGAGAATGAGGCGTCCGGTGTGGTACAGAGACTCGAGGGTGCGGACTGAGGTGGTGCCTACGGCTATTATCCTGGAGGCGCTGTCGTCAAGTGACGCGCGTATTTCTTTGAGCAGCGAGAGGGGGACGGCTATGAATTCGGCATGCATTGGGTGCTCGCCGATGGTTTCTGATTTGACGGGCTGGAAGGTTCCGGCTCCGACGTGGAGGGTGAGTTCCCGGCGGGGAATGCCTCGATTGCTGATTTCCTCAAGGACTCGGTCTGTGAAATGTAGCCCGGCCGTAGGAGCCGCTACGGAGCCTTCTACGCGCGAGTAGACTGTCTGGTAGTCCTGACTGTCGGATGTCTCTGTCGCGCGGTTCAGATAGGGCGGAATCGGTATTTCTCCTACAGCTGAGATTATCTGTGAGAATGTCACCGACGGGTTGTCCCATGAGAACCGGATTATAGAGGCATTCCCGGCTTTTGAGAGCCTTTCCGCGGAGAGGGTAAGGCTTTGGTCTCCTGCATTGACTTCCATCGAGAGAATGCCTTCTTTCCATCTTTTCGAGTTGCCGACAAAGCAGGTCCAGGAGCAGTCGGCTGTGGCGGCGAAGCTTTGGGCGTAGTCGGCTGGTGTGACCGGCTCCAGGCAGAATATCTCTATTACGGCGCCTTCCTGATGGGGTGTGAGCGATGCTTTGCGGAAACGCAGGCGGGCGTTTATGACACGGGTGTTGTTGTATATCAGTATCGACCCTTGCGGAAGGAGAGCAGGGAGGTCTGTGAACACATGCTCTGAGAGGTGTCCTTCGTGGTCTCTGAGGAGGAGTTTGCAGGAATCGCGGGGTTCGATAGGATGGCGGGCTATCATCTCGTCGGGGAGAGGATAGTCGAATTCCTCGATTCTGAGGTCGGCGGGTGATGCCTGGCCATGTGGCATTGATGATGTATGAAGGGTGGAATCTGATCTCATAAGTGAATGTTTGACAGCACAAAATTACTGAATTATTCGCTGTGATGATAGTGTTCTCAAAAAAAATATCTATTTTTGTAATCAAACTCAACCCTTGACTAACGTGATAAATGTAGGAATTGTCGGCGGCGAGACTGAGGCCGCCGGAGAACTTATAAGGATACTTCTGAATCATCCGGATGTGATACTCCGCGCGGTTTGTTCCCCATCCCACGCGGGCCAGCGCCTCGATGGGTTTCATCGGGGGCTGACGGGAGACACTGATCTCTGTTTCGTGAAGACTCTCGACCCGTCTAAACTCAATTGTGTGTTCCTTGTCGGGGAATCCTGGGAGGCGGAGGAATTCATGGCGACTGTGAAAGACGCGCCCTCTCATCGCAATGACGCGGATGAGGATGACGCCGAGGATCTGCTGCGCATAATCGACATGACTGGCAGCTACCACGACGGGGAGCACGGGATGGTTTACGGTTTTCCGGAATTCCACCGCAAGGCACTTGTCAGGGGCGCGCTTAGGGCTTCCATTCCTTCCGCCATAGCCACCGGTGTTGAACTCTCATTGTTTCCCCTGGCCAAGAACCATCTGCTTTCCGGAACCACGCATGCCACTGTCAGCATGTCGCGCAACCAACCGACTTTTGCGTCGGCTCAGGAGACTGCCGCAGGGAGTGTGGATAAGGCTTTTGGAATCCCCTCCTATGACATCGCCTCGTCACAGCTCTCCACCCGCCTTGACCCCGTCGCCCCGGTGGCCAACAGGCCCGACACGGAGCGTGCTGCCACTGAAATCGAGGATGAAATCAGGAGAATCGACCCCTCTTTCAGCGGCGCGTTGAAACTCAGGATGGCTGCCGGTGGAGGACATCTGCGTGGAATGACTGTTGTCACTGATGTTACCTGCGGAGGCAGCGTGGAGGAAATCAGGCATCTGTATGAGGAGGCGTACAGCGACCACGCCTTCACTTATCTTGTTGATAGAGAACCTGAAGTGGCTGATGTCTCCAACACAAACAAATCTCTGCTTAACATCATCCCGCTTGACGGGGGAGCCGCGCCGTCGGCCGCTCCCGCGATTAGAATCAAGGCTGTTCTTGATGACTACGTGAAGGGAAGCTCCGGCACTGCCGTCCATTGTATGAACCTGCTTTTCGGCCTTTCCGAGCGCACAGGACTCGCGCTTAAAGCGTCAGTTGTCTGACTCCCGTTCAGTCTGGGGCTGACTCTAAATGCCCGGCAAAAATGACGGCCCCGCGAATTTCGCGGGGCCGTCATTTTTGCGGTCGTCCATCCGTAATCACGGATGCCGTTGTCAGTTATCTTTCTTCTTGATGTAACCGTAACCGTAGCCATATCCGTAGCCGTATCGCGACGACAGCGGGCCGAGGTGAGACTGGTCGGTACCGTTGAGGATGATGGCGATATTATGGTAACGCTGGTTGTCATAGAGCTCCTGGATGCGGGGGAGCATCTCGCGCTCAAGCAGCCCGGCACGAATCACGAAGACGGTCATGTCGGTGTGGCGGTTGATGATCTTCGCGTCTGCCACAACCTCGATGGGGGGGCAGTCGAGGAGCACATAGTCATATTCGGCGCGGAGCTTGTCGAGGAGCGACTTCAGGCGCGGCGAGTAGAGAAGCTCGGCAGGGTTGGGGGGTATTGCTCCCACGGGGAGGATATCCACGAAATGGTCTTTCGGCGGCTGTTTGGGGTCGATGCGCTTTGGCGGTTCCACCGGACGGTGAATCATAATCTGCTCGGGAGTGGCGTGGCCGGAGAGGTAGGCCGACACACCGACGGGAGGATTCTGCACGAATGAAGAAAGTGACGCCTTGCGCAGGTCGAGGTCGACAATCACGACCTTCTTGTCTTTGATGGCCAGCACGGTGGCGAGGTTCATCGTGATGAAGGTCTTGCCGGAGCCGGGATTGGCCGAAGTGATCATAAGGGTATGGGCGCCGGTGGTCTCGGCGTCGGTCATCAGCTCGAGGTTGGTGCGTATCACTCGGAACGCCTCGTTGATGGTGTTGCCCGAGCCCTTCCTTACCATTACGATGCGGCGGTCTTTCTCATCCTCGTGTGCCTTGCGCAGGCGCTGCAGACCCTTGCGCTTGTTGTAGCCCAGAGGAATCTCGCCGATGAAAGGCACTGAGAGGCGTTCGAGGTCGCGGCGGCCGCGCACCTTGGTGTTGAAGGCTTCCAGAAGGTAAATCGCGCCGGTGGGGAGGAGCAGTCCGACAAGGACGGCAACCATCATTATCGAGCGGGGATTGGGTGCCACCGGTGCATTGCTGCCGGTAGGTGGAGTGATTACACGGGTGTTGTAGGCTGTGAACGCCTGGGACAGCTCATTCTCCTCTCGCTTCTGGAGAAGGTAGAGGTAGAGGCTCTCCTTCACTTTCTGCTGACGTTCAACACTCAGCAGGTAGCGGGCCTGGGTCGGGTTGGCCTGGAGGCGCGAGGATGCCATCGCCTCATTTGTCTGGGCCGCGCGAATCTGAGAGTTCAGGGTCACGATGTAGTTGTCGATAGACTGGAGGATAGCCTGGCGGATACCGTCGAGCTGGTTGTCCATCGTGATTACGAGCGGGTTGGCGGTGGAGGAGTTCTCCACGAGGTTGTTGCGTTGGAGAAGCTGGGTGTTGTAGTCAGAAATCTGCTTCTCGATGTTCAGGTTCTCCAGGCCAGAGTTGGCAGGGAGGACGTTGAAGGAGTTGGCCGAGTTGGCAAGGTAGTTGCGGATGTAGCGGGCCATTCCGAGGCGGTTGTTGAGCTGCAGCACCTCGTCGGTGGCCTGTGAGGCGCGGGTGAAGTAGGCCTGTGCGGCTGCGTCAATGTCAGGCACCATATGGGTGGACTTGAAGGAGGAAATCTCCGAGTCGACGCCTCCGAGTTCCTGCTCGATTACGGCGAGACGTTCCTTGATGAACTCCGAAGTCGACACGGCGATTCGGTTCTTGTCGCGCACCCAGTTCTCGTTGTAGACCTCGATTACGGTGTTGAGAATATCCTCTGCGCGGTCGACAGACACATCTTTGTATGTCAGCGAAATCACTGAAGACCAGTCTTCAGGAATCTCGGCTTTGAGCGCGTTTGCGCAACCGAGAGCCTTCCCCTGAACCGAACCGCGGTTCACGTCGATTGTAAGCGGCTCCTTGATGGTGCCGCGATAGGCGGCGTTGGGGGCGAACACCATATTCCCCGCGGGGGTCTCGATAGTGTCGAGCTTGTGGAAATCCTTAACCACCACGGGCTTGTAGACTATGGGGTTTCCGTCTGCGTCTTTCTTGCCGAGGTCGAAGTCTGTGAGTTCCATCTTCCCGTCGGGATAGAGGGTGGCTTTCAGCGTTACGTTGGTGTCGTCTTCCACGTCGGGGAACTTCAGGGTGACGGGGAGATTGGTGCCGTAAAGCTGTTTGGGATAGAACATGCCGGGCACCGTGTAGTTGACATTCAGTCCCAGACGCTTCACCACCTCATACATCACCGTCGGGGAGGTGATGGAGATAATCTCGTTGGCGATGTTGGTATTGGCCTGCAGCACGCCGAGTCCGGAGAATGAAGAGCCGACATCGCCGCCGGCGGTGCCGCCGAGGCGGTCATCCTTGATCATGAGCAGCGCGCTGCGCTGATAGACTTTGGGGGTCTTGAGAATCTGGTAGAATGCGAACCCGCAGCAGATGAACAGCGACAGCACGAACCAGTACCATCTCGACAGGCACATCCACAGGAGGTCTTTCATATTTATCCCCTGTTCGATTTCAGGGGCGTTGTTATCGTTCTCTTGCACGACTTGAAAAGTTGTTTTAGATTAGTTTGTCAACAGACAGAATAATTCGGAATGGGGAGTGGCCGGCCGATGGTTACCAGTTCTTGATAAGCAGCAGCACTGTTGTGGCGAACGAGGCGATGGAAATCCAGAAAGAGGGGGTGAACACCGAGTTGCCGTTGGCCGTTGTCTGGCGTTTGCGCACATCAGTGGGCTCAACATAAATCACGTCGTTCTGCTGAAGGTAATACACCGGGGAGTTGAGGGTGGCTGTCGCGTCTGTGAGGTCGACTGTGTGGGCCACCTGACGGCCATCCTCCATACGGAGGACAATCACATTGGCGCGTTTACCCTGTATGGTGAGGTCTCCTGCCCCTGCAATCGCGTCGAGAATGGTGAAGCGGTCACGGTCTATGCTGACCTTGCCGGGATGGGCAACTTCCCCAAGCACATTTACCGAGCGGTTGAGGAAGTCTACTACGACGGTGGGGTCTTTGACAAGGTTGCGCTGGAGGAGCTCACGTTTCACATACTCGGCCACCTCGGTGCGCTTCATGCCTCCGATATGGAGGGTGCCGAGCACAGGAAACTCGATGTCGCCGTATGCGTCAACGGCATACACGGCTACCTGGCCGGAAGAATTGCTGGTTGAGTTGCTGCCGATACGGGTGGATGATATCGGGAGGTTGAAGAGCATCGCGAGCTGCGGGTCTTTGGAGTGGACGGTAATCGACAGACGGTCATCAGGAGTGACCACCAGTTCCTTGGGGGCTGACACCTCGCGGCGGGCGCCGTCGCTGAGATCCTGGAAATAGGTTATGTCTTTAGGAGTGTGACAGGAGGTAAGACCGAGAAGCATCGCTCCGACTACTCCTATCGATTTGAAAAACGATTTGCAGGAAAGCATGATATGTGTAAAATAATTTTAAACGAAAGATTGACAAAGCACCGTGAAGTGGAATCAGTCATACCCGTGGGTGATGCCCAGCCTGAGCTGTCTCGCGCGAATTGCTTTTGTCAGGAAATAGTTGGCGACCACCCATGCCGCGAAGTCTATGACGACAATCATGAATGTCGAGACCGATGGGGAGATGAGCAGGTCGAGACCAATCACCCCGGCCGACATGGCGAGGATGGTGATCATGGCCGGACGCTGGGGGAAGCCCAGGGCGAGCAGCTTGTGGTGGATATGCACCCTGTCGGGGAGGAAGGGGGAGTTGCCACGGATGACACGGTGGACGAACACCCTTATCACGTCGAGACAAGGTATTGCCAGGGGGGCGAACGCTATTACCAGCACGTCGGCTGCGAATACATGGCCGTTGTCGATTCCTGAGAGCTGAAGGGCCAGGAAACTAAGCACCAGTCCGGTGGTGAGCGAGCCGGTGTCGCCCATGAAAATCTTCTTCCCCCTGTCGGGATTGCCGAACACATTATAATAGAAGAACGGCACCAGGGTGCCAAGGGAGGCGAATGAAATCATACTGTAGACCCACTGTCCGGCGGCCAGGAAGAAGAACCCGTAGAAAATCATAGCGATGCCGCTCAGGCCTGACGCCAGGCCGTCGATGCCGTCGATGAGGTTGATGGCGTTGGTGATGAAGACCACCAGGAAGACCGTCAGGGCCCACGAAATGACAGCCGGAAGCTCATAGATGCCGAGCATGCCGTTGAGCGAGTCAACCCTGACGCCGGCTGCGGCCAGGAGCAGCGCTGCGAGAATCTGCGCGCAGAATTTTGCCCGGTACTTGATGCCGATGAGGTCGTCGGCTATGCCGACAAGATACATCATCATCAGCGCGCACAGCCCGAAGCAGAGCGGTGTGACAAGCCCCTCGGCGTGGGGCGACGAAAGCATCTGCGACACATGGAAAGATGAAATCCACGACTCTCCGGCGAGCAACAAGGTTCCCCATACCAGGCAGAGCGAGAAGACGATGGAGGGCATGAACGCCAAGCCGCCAAGCCGCGGCACCGCGCCCTTGTGAATCTTTCTTTCGTCAGGCTCGTCGAATAGTTTCTTGCGGAAAGAAATCAGCAGAATCTGGGGGATGATGACACCCGCCAGTATGGTGCTGACGAGAAAGACGGATGTTATAATTAAGACCCACTGCATGCGTTAATCAGGCTAAAGTTAAGAATGAGGATGT
>CAMWVQ010000085.1 GCA_947177635.1 uncultured Porphyromonadaceae bacterium
TCGGGGCGCGCTCGGGACTTACACCCGTTAGATTATGCCCATGTCGGGCGAACTATGAAGAAAGCCCTCCCGCAATGAGCGGTCAGGGCTTTCGGGGGTCTTTAAACCTGTGTTTAGTGTCAAATTAAACAGAGAGCGAGACCAATTCTTTTCCGAGGCGGTTCAACGCCCCGACGATTTTTTCCGCCTGTCTCGGACGGGGTCTGGGAATGAGGAAATCATTTTGTGACCAACCTGCAAGTCTTATGCGTTGGAGCCGTTAACGTACAGTTCAATTTCCCTCTTCAGGTTTCCTATCTCAAAGGATGCGACATATGTACCCGGCTCGGGAATCGAGACTCCCACCAATGACCCGGACAAATTCGCGAATGATTTTTGACCTGTTGCAGAAGCCTGTATGTTCAGCGGCATATTAATGTCGACCAGACTAATCCCGGGATTGTCTTTCTTATAAAGTTTCAGATTTCCGGCATACTCACCGCATTCGGAGGGGTCGAATGATATGCTCACCGCGAAAGAAAAGTCTCTGGGCAAGACAGGGAACTTATCAGTCGTCAGGGTGTTGAATGTCCCTACGATAACCAGTTTCCCTTCGTAATTATGAACAGACTCGCAGAACGTTATAATATCTACATTCATCTTACTCTTCTATTTTATCGGTCAATTGTTTTTGTTTTTCTTCTATATACTTCTTGGTAATGGCTTTCAGGTTCTCGAACGGATATTTAATGACTCCGATGGTTCTTTTGTCTGTGTAAAACAAACGGCCCTCGTGACGACCGGTGGATTTATCGATCACAGGTTCTCCCAATTTCTTCTTCTGGTCGATATAGATGGTTATACACAATGCTTTCAACTTGTCTCCGACTTCGAAATGCAGTGGCAATTCTTTTCGTAATTCCATATCCTCCGGTAAGGACAACAGGTATTTCTCGACAACTTCCACACTGCAATTGCGTGACAATTCGTATTTTGTCATCGATTTATGTGTTATCGGATCTTTCTGCATTGATTTCCATTCCTCCTTACGGGTATATATATTGCAACGGGCACCTTCCACCATTTCTCCCGCATCCACATACTCACTCATCACCTATCAATTTTACATAGTTTTTTATCGAGTCATCGTCAATCCCAAAAGCTGAAGTGAAATCGTCTGTGGTCTCAATACCAATAAGCCTGTCGGTCAAGCAGACCGCAGCGCAGACCTCTTCAGGAAGAACACTATCCCCGGCATCCACCACATAAAATTCCTCATTCTCCTCAATCTCTTTATCAAACTCATCGTCAGTAATCTCATTATTGAGCAATTGACTATACAATTTAAAGTAATTACGTTCACGGGTACGATTATTGAAACCCCGTACAAGAAGATCAACTTCTTTGGACGGAACCATGGGGCGGAAGAAAAACGCCGTTTTCGCAATGCCAGCAAATCGGGTCACCTCATTATCAGCGACATATGCCATTTGAATGTCTTTGTTAAGCACGAAATTGAATGTGGCACCCGTTTCCGTGTTCACAGCTGGCTTCATATCATCGATGGTATAATTTTTCATATCTCTAAGTCGTATACAATATACAACTCCGAATTGATTTAACGGTTTATAAAAACGCATGGACCAAACAAGCTTTGGCAAAGATACGAAAAAGATATGAGTTTACAAATACTATGTAAATATACATTCTCATTACAACCATAAATTTGTCCCCGCCGGAGGCGAGGCCGGCGGGGACATTGCAACGAGGGGATGGCTGATGGGTCAGGATTCGGCGGGGGTCTCCGACTATTCTTTAGCGATTTCGCGCTGGGCCTTGATCTGGGCGGCGACAGTGGTGGCGAACGTGATGACAACGCCTGTGATGAACTCCACACCCAAGGCGGCGAGTATCGACACCGGCCATCCGTGCGACTTGATGAGCCAGATGGCGGCTGCAATACCGGGGGCAAGCAGTATGGCCGTCTTGATCAGGATGGCCACAATGTGTTTGATTTTCTTCATGACTGTTATTTTTGTTGGTTGTTGAACTGTTCCAGCAGATCCGGAAAATGCTTTTCGAGCCAGTCGCGGAACTCATATTTTGTATTTATCAGGGTCTCCTTGTAGAGAATCCCCCAAATCTGACGGTTATAGATCTGGTAATTGCCATGCCGCTTCATATCAAGGAAGCGGATATAAGTCGGCAACGTGGTTTCTGTCCGGACACCTTCACCGTCGTTTGTGATTCCGTAGCGTGGATTGGTCAACGCCTCCAGCAAAACGCCGCTTCTTCCCTGAAGGGTTGAACCACCCCGTTTCTCGCGAATTCTGTCGTGGCCGCTCTGGTATATCCTTTCGGTGGCGATAAGCCTTTGCGCCTCGAATATGTCGCGGATTCCCTTTTCGAGCTGCTGACGGAAATATTGCGCCTTGATGCTTTCGGCGTCCATGCTGTCAGGTTATTATCTTGAAACCTATCGACCAACCCGCGAACCCGGCGAAAAACTCCGTTTCCGGGAGGGTGTTCAGGGTCGAGACATCGAAACGCATAACAGGACACCCGGCGGCAAGGTCGTCGAGCATCAGGGCCTTTATCTGCTCTATAGCCTTTTGGGAGGACTCCAGAGCGGCGAACGAGGTTTTTCTCTGCGGGTCGTATTTCTCCATCACGAACACCACACACTGATTTGCCTCGCGGAAAGCGTCGGGGGTCTTGCTGTCAGATTCTCCGCCGGGAGGAAGGATAAACAGGGTCACGGAACCGGTCGGCAATGCCTGTATTCTTTTGCCCATATCCTTGTCTACCGCCACTGGCAAAACGCCGGTGACGGAATCGAGGCGGTCGGCGACGCGCTCCCAATACTCGCGGTAATCACTGAGGCTTATCATTGCTGCCCGAAATAGTGGTTAGCCTCGGCGGTTCTGCGCTTGACAAGTCCGGGAAGCGGCTTCAACACTCCGTTGACCCTCGCGTTGACGTGCTTCAGGAACTCGGCGCGGATAGAAGGGTCGTTTGGGTTTGCCTTGACCTTGCGGAGCAATGTCGGGGCCTTGGCCGAAAGCGAACCGATATTGTATGACAATGAGACAAGCGCGTCGAACTGGTTGTTGTTTAGGTTCACACCAGCGAACAACGGCGCGACTTTAGCGACAAACTTACGGATGTCTGTCTCAAACAGGCTGTCCGCCTCTGCCTGTGTGATGCGTTTTCCCGGAGTGACATCGGGGCCGGTGTGTCCGTAGCCTATGGTGAGGACTCCGGCGGGGCATCGGTAGGCGGTCAGTTTGCAACCTTCCCAGTTCTTGATGAGCTGCTTAATTTTCTGCGATAATTCCATGATTATGAATTTTTACTGTTTGTTTTCTCGTTGAGATACTCGAACTTGCATTTATACAGGTAAATGAGAACGGCCCACATGTCGGCCGACTCCACCTGGCTGACATTCCCGAACAATCCCGCGCTCGCAATCTCGAAGGTTATCCCGGTCCATCCGGTCTTGTCATCGGGCTTTTTGCTTCCGGAACTCCTGAAGATGATCCGAAAGTCGATTTTCTTCCCGTTGATGTCAATCGGGCCGTTCTGGATTGCCCTCCAGACGGAGGAGAACAGCTTCGGCGCATGAAATGCCAGGATGTCTGGCACAGGGGCTTCTTCCGGTATGTGGTAAAGCGTGCGTGCGATATGCGCGCAACCCTCGGCCATAGCCTCCGGATCTGATTCGTGGAGACTCTCGGCGACTGTGAAGCACTCCACGAACTCCCCGAAGGTAACACCTTGGAAAAGGTCGCCGGGGCCCTTATATCCCCTGTATTCCGGAAGGAGATTAACCACGGTGTCGAAATCGAGGAAGACCCGTTGGCCATCTCCGGTCTTCTCCCTCACCAAATATCCCTCGACAGCGGCCATCTGCGCTTGCAGCTCGTCGATATACTCCTGTTTCAGGATGGTGAAATCTGATTTTCCGAGTCCGATAAGATATGAGAACCAGCGGACACGGAAGTAATCCGGGGTTATGATTTTCCCGGCCAGGGCGAAAGCGAGGAAGCAATAATATTCGTATTGCTTCGGTGTCAGTTCATCGACCCGGGTCGGGATGGCGACCGTCCGGCCGCGTGTAGTGATTGTTTCCATTAAAACGACATTCCTTTGCTGTGGACTATCGGGCCCGGCATCGTGGGGTCGGGGGTCTCCCCCACCGCGTCGAGCTGCGCAACCATATCCTGAAGATTCTCGATATATTTTTTCGCGTCTGCCCCGAGGGAGGCGGCCACGGCGGCGCGGGCCGACTGCTCGGCGCGTAGCCGGGAGTTGACAGGCTGCGACTGCTGAATCTGAACCACTCCTTCAGGAATCACTTCGACCGGAAGGCGTTCGATTGCCTTCTGCATGGTGAGTAACGCCACGGCGCGGCCCGCCGGCTCCTTCAACATTCCGGAAATCTCGGGATTCTCTCCCGCCAGCAGCATGGAGAGATATTTGCGTCCCAGGACCGGGGCGACCTGCGCGCCCTGAACCTCGCGCATAATCGGAAGGAGGGTGACGAACAATCGGTGGGAACCGATATGGTAATACTCATCGAACTCTTCCTTGTTCTGAATCAAAAGCCCTTTGCGCAGGTTGTACTTCCGTGACTCAACCCAGAACGGGAAGGCCTCGCGGTCCAGTATCTCAATCAGGGCATCAGTGGCCTCATAGGCCAGCCGGAGGATGTTATGCTCATCCTTGAACTCCTGGATGGCGGTCAGGCCCTTTTCGTTTTCTCCGAGGCGACGTTGACGCCCGGTGCTGTCGTGCTGAGCGTCAAGAGTCGGGATTATCTTCAGCCATGTGAACAGCGCCACCGCCTGTTGCAGATATTTCAGTGCCTTGACAGCCCCAGGAGACCCCTCGAGGCCGTCGTCAATGTCTCCGGCGTAGAGAGCCGCCAGAGCGTTGACAGGTTCCGGGCCGATAATTGCCGTAACGTCGCGGATTCCCAACGGCAGAACCGGCTCCCACTTTGAAAAATCCACGTCGGAGGATATTAAACCGATAGCGGTTACAATCTCACTGCCTCCCTCGGCCCGAATGTTGAATAATTTCATCACGTTTGAGTTTATACGGTTCCCAGTTTTGGAAATCGTTGTTAAATGAATGGATATTGTCGAAAATCTCTTCTTTGTAGAACCTTGCCAATCCTGAATCCACCGTTATCACTGTCTGTTCACATCGCGGATTACTGTTAAGGTTCGCGCTCCCTTCCACGGCGAAATCGAAACGTTCGCCGAAGCCGGCCATAACCTTAGAATGATTCCGGAACACCGCGACACGTCCACCCTTCAGCGCGACGGCCTCGCGTAATGTGTTGTAAACTTCTGCAAATTTGGAATCGAAAATTTCGCCGAGATAGAGGTCGAGCCGCCCGATTAGTCCGCTACGCTGCCACTTCAACAGGAGTTCCGCGTCTGTCAGCGCCATAGAGAAGGTGGATAAACAGACATATTCTAACGGCTGTTGTTTGAGGATAGCCCGTAAATATGTGAGCGCGTCGACATCGCCGAAAGAAAAACAGTGATACGCTTCACCGGGCTTGAAATGCCACGGCAAAGAATCTTCAAGGAATAACTCGGATTTTACACGACGTTCAAAGTTGCGCGACATCGAGCGGAAAACCTGCGTTTTCTTCCCTGTGTTGCGGTCCTCGGCGCGGTCTTTGCCTTCGTCCTTGGTGTTTCCCTTATTCGCCGGCTGTGCCTCCGGCGTGGCGAACAGTTTACGCATTTGCTTTTACTCGGTTTTCGGGATTCACGTTCTTTTCAGCCTCGACAACTGTCCTATATAAGCCGATTTTTATATCTGTCCCGGGGTGGTTGACATCTATAAATGTCTGGAAGGGTTTGCAGAGAATCATATCAGGCACGGCGGTCTCTGTGGCGTTGTAGACCTTCAGGGCATACAGCTTTTCAGAACCGGAACCCAATTTGGTGTCAAGTATGAGATTGGAGAGGGATGGATCCAGCCCGAAGCCGGAAGTGGCGGCGGCTTCCGATTTCTTGCAGATGGCGACCTGAGCCTCGATATAGTCTTTGACCTTGTTGTCGATAGTAACGACATCCCAGCCCTCGAACTCGTTGGCTTCAGGATTCCAGAAATCGGACGTATGGAGGAACTTTCCGGCGTTTTCTTTGCCTGACATGGAATTTGCGAATTTCTCCATGGCCTCGTCCTTGAATTGCTCCAGCATCTCAGACTTGTAAGGGATGTTTTTCTGTCGGCAGACATCTTTTATCCGCTCCTCGGCGCGGTCCCAATATGACTGCGGGGATTTGATATGTTTCGAGATTGCGGCGGCGTTCTCATTGTAAGCCGCCAGGAGGGGGGCGAGGGTTCCGGCAAGTTCGAGCCAGTCGAACGCGCCGATAAAACGCGGGATACTGTAATGGTCGTGGTTGTAGCTGTAAATGTTGTAATACGCCAGTGAAACCGGATGTTTCAGCGGGTCGCGGGGGTCGAACAGGGGGTAAACGTGAGAGGTCGCGGGGGCAGCTGCGGGCCAATCCGCCACCATTGCGTGTGTCGGGAACTTGTTTTCCCCGGGATAGACAAACCGCACCTTTCCCGCGGGGACGTGTTCGACGGCCGCGATTCGTCCGGACCCTATGCGCCTTCCGCGAGTCAGGGTGAATTTCACCCAGAATCCTTCCAGGTGAACAAGGTCTATCAGGCAACGGTGCATCTGTGTGAGATAGTCGGTTGCCTTCAGGTCGGCTGTGATTGTCTCGTCAACGGCCCAGGCCCTGAAAAAGATATTGGAGCCATCCACCGCGTCACGATAGAGCCGGGGGCCTTCGCCCCACTGTAAACCGGCCTTCTTGCCCATGATTCCCTCCCCCGCGTAAAAGTTCTCAAGAAGACGGCTGACTTTGCCGGGCATATTGTTGTCGGCTCCATACGGTATTATGGGGACTCCGTTAACGTTTATGTACTTGTAGCCGAAAGCCCCTGTCGCGCCCCGGAGCATATAGGAGGATGGCGACCATCCACCGGCCTTCCCATTTAGGCTGAAGGTGTAGATC
>CAMWVQ010000086.1 GCA_947177635.1 uncultured Porphyromonadaceae bacterium
CCTGACGGTTGTTGTTGTAACCGCCCTTGTTGTAACCGCCCTGGTTGTTGTTGTATCCACCCTGACGGTTGTTGTTGTATCCGCCCTGGCGGTTGTTGTTGTATCCACCCTGACGGTTGTTGTTGTATCCGCCCTGGCGGTTGTTGTTGTAACCGCCCTGACGGTTGTTGTTGTAGGGACGGGGCTGGTAGCCGGTCTGCTGCTCGCCGGTGGCCGGAGTCTTGTTCTCGGCTCCTTCGGCGGGAGTGCCCTCGGTGCGGGGCTGGTAGGGACGCGGCTGGTAGTTGTTGTTGTAGCGGTTGTAACCACCCTGGTTGTTGTATCCGCCCTGGCGGTTGTTGTTGTATCCGCCCTGACGGTTGTTGTTGTATCCGCCCTGGCGGTTGTTGTTGTATCCGCCCTGACGGTTGTTGTTGTAGCCACCCTGGCGGTTGTTGTTGTAACCGCCCTGTCCGTAATTGTTGTTACGGGGCTGGTAGGGGCGGGGCTGGTAGCCGCCGGGACGGTCATAAGAGTTTGTGCGCTCCTGTCCTTCGGCTGCTGCGGGCTTGTCGGCCGCAGGTGTGGATGATGCCGGAGCGGCGTAAGGCTTTTTCTCGTAATGGTAGTCTGAGAGGCCGGAGGCGTTGTCTGCAGCGCCTGAAATCTGGCCGATACGCGGACGTTTGGGTTTCTTGGCGTCGTTGGATTCCATAATTAGGATACTGGAAATTGTTGTTTGGGAATGGTGTTGGATTTTGAAAGGATTATGGGTTGATACAATCCGTTGGGATAGAATGGAGTTTTTTGTGATTTTTATGACATTTCAGATGATTGACATCATTTTTTCCGGCGCCCCCTCGTCTCCGAGAAAGCCCCGGGGCGGACCGCATGGCCCAATCCCTCTTTATAACGCCAAAGTTACTGTTTTTTCTCCATCCCCGCAAAAACGGGGTGACTTTTTTTAGCAAAATTTAATTTTTTCAACTCTTCTCTCCTTTTTGAGCGCAATTGCCCGGTATTTTCGACATCGCGCCGCGAGTGAACCGATGCGCAGATGGGGGGTGCGTCCCGGCTTTGACAGTCAGGATGCGAAGACAAGAGGCTGCGCCTCCTTTTATGTTTTGGGAACAGCATAAAATTCAGGCGGTGTGCCAAATTTTGAATTTTGACACACCGCCGTTAAGGGGGCTATAGGGCGTTCAATGCATCGACCAGACCGAGAGTCTATCAGCGGACGATTACTTTGAAAGTGCGTGGGCCAACACGAACTATATATATGGCCGGGGCAACCGTCACACGGGCGTTTCCGAGAGCAGACAGAATCGTGCTACCGTCTGCGGTGAAGATGTCGACCTTCAGGCCCTCGGCATTGCTGACGATGATGGCGCGACCTTCGGTTTTTACCTTAGGATTAGACATCGATGCTATCCATTCAACACCCGACTTCTCCAGCAACAGGGGGGCAGAGAGTTCTGATTCCCCTTTGTCGTAGACAGCGGTCACATGATAAGTGTGGGCGCCTTCCGGCACGTCGGTGTGGATATGGCCGGCATTTTCAATGGTTGCCTCGTTGATTCGCGTGCCGTCGCAATAAACGTTGTAACCCTGAAGTTCTCCGTCGAAGCCTTCGAGACGCTTGAATGTGACATCGTCGACAAGCAGCATGAAGGAATCCCCGGCGCAAGACCTGATGGCGAAATGCCGGGTTCCTGCGGGAAGAGTTACTTTATATTCCGTCCACTCCTTGGGCACTATGACAGTTTCCATAACGCATTCGTAAGCGTCCAGATTGGTGACCTCGTCAGAGCCGGTCGCATACACCTCAATTTTCTCAGGGTAACTGCCGTTATAGCTGCGGGCATAGAACGAAATCTCCTGCTCCTCTCCTGTCAGACGGGGCGAAACGGCCCAGTCATCGAGTTCTCCCCGCAGGGCGTAAATACACGCGAGATATTTCTTGCCGCTATGGGCCTCGAAAGAAGCTTTGGACTCGTCGTCGTCAGCAAGCAGGTCGGTGTCGAAAATGAAGAACGAGCTATTCCCACGGGAAGGATGACCGGGAATCTCCAGACCGGAGAACCCGCCTATGGGATTCTGGTCGTTGTCGATGAAAATCCATCCGGCGTATTCGTCAGCGAAACTTTCGGCCGATTCGAATGTCTCTGTGGTTTCCACGACAGTCTGCTCCGGAATCTCAGGAGCCTGCCAGGTAAGGCTCATTCCCTCGTTTACATTCTCTCCGGCCAGACTTGTTGGCACAGGATAATCTACTATGATACGGTTGACAGTGGCTGAAACCTGATTGTTGTCCTCGTTGCCGTCGGCCTCGCAGTGAATCATAGCGGTGTAGACAGCCGTGGCCTCATCATAAAGACCGATGCTGGAGGTGAACTCCACCCGCCCTGACTCGTCGAAACCAAGGCCATTCTCAAAAATGTGGGTGTCAATCAATTCCCCGTCGCGCAGGAGGCTTACAGAGAATTCATCGACATCCTGGGCCCCTTCGTTGACGACATCCACGGAGATGGGGAAAGTCTCGCCGGTAGCCACCTTGCGGGGAGCGGCAATCTTGACAGACAGGTCGAAAGGCACTTCGTTGTAGATTGTGATGGCGTCATAAAGGTGGTAAGCGAAACCGACGGCCTCGCCGACGATACGGATGCGGATGGTCTGCCCGGCAAAGTCCTGCAACGGATAGCGCAGACGATTCCAAGCGTTTTCCTCGGGGAGTTTTTCATAATGGGTGAACTCATCGAGGGTTACGAACTGGCCATCGGCGGTGAACACCTGTACGGTGGTCTTGTTCATGTCTGGGAGATTGCTCTCGCCTACCAGTCGATATACAAATAAGCTCAGCATGGGGGATTCGCCGCTGACGGCAATATTGCCGGTAAGTATGGCGCCGATTCCTCCTGCACTCTGGTTTTGAATAACGAAATAAGAATCATCACCGTCTGCGCCGGTGATTCCCAAGGAAGCACTGGAGCCAATGCCGACATTGCCGCTGCCTTGCACGAACAACGAGTAATTCTGGAGCGACTCGGTGTCGGTGTACACCACCGGCATCTCGTAGTCGTGGCCAAGCAGAATCTGCGCTCCGACAAGGCTGCTGTTCTTGCCTCGGTTAAAGGCTGCGAGACCGTACACGACTATCTCCTGATTAGCAGGAATATTAACCGCCATATCATATTCACTCGAGGTGATGCCTTCGGCGAGGATGCCGGTGGGAGAGCCGTTCTCGATGGCAAACAGGCTGTAGGTTATGTTTTCTGTGGGAAGCTCATGGCCGGCCACATCGGTAGTCACGGCATTCCACGTGAAATGCAGAGTGTTGTCGCCGGACTTGCTGACGGTGAAACCGGCGGGCGCAGATGCGGCCAACGGGCCGATGAAAGCGGAGGCTGAAGCCTTCGGGCCTGTTCCTGTAGCGTTCGAGCAGACCACCGTGTAGGTGTAGTCTCCCTCGGAATCCACGGTGTCCTCTACCGAGACTGCCTCGCCGATACTCCCGGTTGCAGTCTTGACCGTTCGATCTCCGCAGAGCAGAGCGTAAGTCACCTCACCTTCGAGGTCATCATCAAGAATACTCTTGGCAGGAAGAGTGAAAGTTATGGTGGCGGTAAGGTCGCCGATGGAGCTGGGACTAACGGCCATGTCAGTTGCGGCAGCCGGAATGAGGCAGGAGGACAGCTCCTCAACCTCATATTTCGACATCTTCAGACGGTTCATGTTGGGGTCTGAGAGAGCGTGGAAGCCGAAATTGTACATTCCCGATTCGGGGCAGAGGAAGAAGCCTTCCTGCTCCATCTCGTCGTTTGTGTTGAAAACCATCACGTTGGCCACGCTGATGGTCATAGCGTCGACGGCGAGGCCCTGGCCGGCCTTGATTTCCATCTTTTCGGGGTAGGATTGGCTTCCCTTTGCAGTTGCTTTCACGGAGTAAGCTTTCCCACCGGTCAGCTCGATTCCGGGAGTAAAGAGCCAGTCATCGGCGGTGTTTGAAGAGTGGAATGTATATTCAGCCACCCTTGACCCGTATGCCCAGGTCTTCCCGTCGGCATTGCCGTCAACCACCACGTGCTGGTCGAAAATATCCTTGGAAGAGAACTCTATAGTTACCGGCGCAATGTAATGGCCAAGGGAAATCGTATTGGAGGATGTGTCAAACGACTTGCGGTCGCCGTTTTTCGCTTTCACCTTGTAGCCGATTGAAATCACACCGCTGGCTGGCTCGGCAACATCGAACGAGGCAGAGGTGCCCTCGACATCCTCCCTAACCAGCGTGCCGCTCAGGTCGGTGATGTCATAACGAATTTCGTCGGGATTGAAATATCCCATGTCAGAACCTTCGGTCACGGCATCCCATGTCAGGGTCGCTACTCCGTCAGCCCAGGTCAGCGACACATTCTGGGGAGCTTTGGGTGTGCCTTTGCCAACGAACACCGATTTCTTCACCTTTGGAGATGCCCCGGCATCGTTGTGGCAATACACCGTGATTTCCTTCATCCCGGCGAAGGGGAAGGTTATCGATTCTGTCACTGTTGCACCGGCGGCTGCGGCTCCCTCCCGGATATCAGCCGTGTTACTGCCGTATTTGACAGTGTAGGAAACCTGCTGCTCGCCGATGGGAGTGCCATCGAATAGTTCCGTGGGCATCGTTATGGTCACGATAGCGTCCATCGACCCCATTTCGCAATCGAGCGTCACCAAGGGAGCCGTGGGAGCCTTCTCGGGATAAGCCCAGGTGTGGAGGCCTCCAAACTGATACCCGGTTGTGAAGTCGAGCAGTTTGGTTGTGGCTCCGGTGGCGAGATCCACCTCGAACAGGGCTGAGGAGGAACTGCTTGTCATGGTCGACTGTATGAAGGTGTTATCCCGGGAATTCACGCAGCCGCTCACTGCGTAGGTCGAGCCACTGACGACTTCTGTCTGCGCGACTATTTCATAATTACCGGTGGCCTTGTCGATTTTCAGGAGCTGTCCATCCATAGTCAGGCCCCAGTACTGACCGCTGTCGTCACAGCCCAGGCCCATGATTGTAGGGTCGAAGTCGGCTTTTATTACGGTTGACCCGACGGGCGACGTGTATTTCGCCTTGGCCCAGTTCTTGGTGTTGAAATCCTTTGACATGAACACGCCGTAGACATCACCCGTCGTGGGGTCGAGGGCGCAGGCTTGTGCCAGGATGTCATACTCTCCGGCGTTGAGTTTGGTTTTCTTGAGCTGTGAACCGGTGTTGGCGTCGATTTCCACATAATAATAGCTGGCTCCATAGTAGCCGTTCTCAACGACCCCCATATGGATTATGTCGCCGTCAAACACGCAGCCGAAGTTACAGCTGTAGTTGGAATAGGGCTCGAGCACCAGCTCGAAGTCCTCGGCTGCGGAACGGGGGATATTGTAGACTCCTTTGGGTGACTTGCCGTAGAAAACATATGCCTGCAGGCCTACGGCATTTGACATTGCGCGGCTGGCCGAGGTTGCCGACAGCACTGCGCGGCGGTTGCGCATTACGGCATCGGAGGTCAGTGGACGGATTCCCTCGAGCTGCGCGGCTTCGAGTCCGCGGGTAAGCAACGGTTGCGGGAAGTCAACGGGCAACTGTCGTGGCGTTTGCACCACCGGCACGGCGGCGGCAGACACGGACCGTACGGAAGATGTCGTTTTCTGAAGCGGCAGCGCGGCATTGACGCCTGATCCTGCCATTAGAATCAAGCTGACTGACAGTGATTTGAGAAATACTTTTTTCATATGATGACTTTAGTGATGGTGACTGAATTATTGTGAGTAAATTAACCTGTTAGCAAGCTGAGGTGAAAGCAAACACGGAAGTGATACTTTCTCTCATAGTTTTGGTCAGAAGTAATTGTTTAGGCCGTTTTTGATTGTCACGATGACTGCCAAAAAATGCGATGTCGCAAATTTATGCCAATTTTTTCCTGCAATGATTGAAGCAGGTCAATAAATACGACAATAAGGTCAATGTTTCAGAAACCGTTTTTTCAGCCGGCAATAATATTCCGGGGAAATGCCAAGATATGAGGCAACCGTTCTTCCTGACACATTCATCGGAATCTCCGGCCGCAGACGCAGCAGTGCCTCAAACCTCTCGGCGGCACTACCGTTGTTGACGCTTGAATTTTTATATTCCTGGTAAAATAGTTCAGTCTGCGACATGACAAGCATCCAGCGGGTGAAGTCATGGTTAGACGCTATCAGGCTGTCGTATGCTCGGCGGGGAACGCAAAGCACCTCCGACTCACAACACGCCTCGACTTGATAATATGACGGCAGTTGTCTTACAAATGAATATTTGGTGACGAACACCGTGCCTGGCAGGCCGAAAGCGAATGTGCGCTCTCTGCAGCCATTCATATCGGTAAGACGCAGGATGCCCTCTTTCACGATATACATCGAATCGGCTACCTCCCCTACATGGACGAGAATTTCAGAGCGATTGAGGCGTCTCGGAGTAGCCGCTCCGAGAAATTCGTCGAGAGTGGAATCAGAAGGGACGTAGTCACATTCTTGGCGCAGCAATTGTCTGAGATTCTCCATAATAAGTAATAAGGAATGACCGCGCGGAAGGGCCTTAGTCAGCAGACTTGCAGCCTTTCCGCGCGGCAGATATACGATAAAACTACAGGAAAGTAACCGGTGAATGTTTATGGACAGTTACTTGTCAGTCGATGATGTCGAAGCCGGTGTAGCGGCGCAGGCATTCAGGCACCACGATGCCCTCGGGGGTCTGGTTGTTCTCCAGCAGGGCGGCCATGATGCGCGGCAGGGCGAGGGCCGAGCCGTTGAGGGTGTGGCAGAGGCGGGTCTTCTTGTCCTCGCCGCGGTAGCGGCATTTCAGGCGGTTGGCCTGGTAGGTCTCGAAGTTCGACACCGAGGATACCTCAAGCCAGCGTTTCTGCGCGCCCGACCATACCTCGAAGTCGAAGGTGATGGCCGAGGTGAAGCTCATGTCGCCGCCGCAGAGGCGCAGGATGTGCCAGGGGA
>CAMWVQ010000087.1 GCA_947177635.1 uncultured Porphyromonadaceae bacterium
CGTCAGGGCTATGAACCAGCTGCTGTGTCTCAACTGCTCGCGCTGGCTCCCCACCGACGACACCCTTGTGCCCACCGGCGAACTCGCCCCGGTTGACGGCACTCCGATGGATTTCCGCAATCCACGAAAAGTCGGAGAATCGATTTTCCGCGCGGGCGAGACTCCCTCCACCGAAACCCTCATCACCGACTTCGACGCCATCCGCTTCGGCAAGGGTTACGACAACTGCTGGATGTCTGACGCGACAGACGGCAAAGTGAATGTCATCGCCACCCTGGAAGACCCCGAGAGCGGACGCAAACTCACAGTCGCCACCGACCAGCCTGCCGTGCAGGTCTACGGAGGCAACTGGGTTTCGGGATGCCCGGCCGGAAAAGATGGAGCCGTCTACCCTGACTACTGCGCCGTGGCAATTGAATGCCAGGGATGCCCCGACGCCCCCAACAAACCGGAATTCCCGTCGCAGGTCGTGTCGCCGGCACTCCCCTACCGCCGCACCATCCGTTTCTCTTTCAGCGCAGACTGAGTTCCTGGCGGAGGTAAGGGGCGGTAGGCGAATCTGAAGCGGCTACCTCCTCAGGCGTACCCGTGGAGATTATTGTGCCGCCATTCCTTCCTCCGTCAGGCCCCATATCAACCACATAGTCGGCAGCCTTGACAACATCAAGGTTGTGTTCGATTACCAGCACAGTGTTTCCCCGGTCTACCAACCGGTTAAGCACCGTCAGGAGAGTGTTGATATCCTCGAAGTGAAGTCCGGTAGTCGGCTCATCGAGGATGAACAGGGTGCGCCCCGTGTCGCGCTTCGCAAGCTCAGTGGCAAGCTTGACGCGCTGGTTCTCACCTCCCGAAAGGGTTGAGGAGGGCTGGCCGAGTTTGATATATCCCAACCCGACATCCTGCAGCACCTTTATTTTCTTGAGAATCGAGGGCTGGAACTCGAAGAACTCCACAGCCTGGTTGATGGTCATGTCAAGCACATCGGCTATAGACTTCCCCTTGAACCTGACCTCAAGGGTCTCTCTGTTGTACCTGCGGCCTCCGCATTCCTCACACGGCACCAGCACGTCAGGGAGGAAATTCATCTCGATGGTCTTGTAGCCGTTGCCTTTGCAGGCCTCACACCTGCCCCCGGCGACATTGAACGAGAAACGCCCCGGCTTGTAGCCCCTGATTTTGGCCTCTGGCAGCCCGACAAACAGATTCCTTATGTCGGAGAACACACCGGTGTATGTGGCCGGATTCGACCTCGGAGTGCGTCCGAGCGGCGTCTGGTCAACGGTCACAACCTTGTCTATGTTCTCCATTCCGATGATTTCGCGGTAAGGGAGCGGTTCCTGCGAGGAACGGTAGAATTTCTGCGACAGAATCGGCTGGAGGGTACCGTTGACAAGCGACGACTTGCCGCTTCCTGAAACCCCGCAGACACAAGTCAGAGTACCGAGCGGCAACACGAAATCAACCTCCTTGAGGTTGTGCCCCGTGCATCCGTTGAGGCGCAGCTGCTTGCCATTGCCCTCACGGCGCGACGCCGGGACGGCAATCTCGCGTGTTCCGTTGAGGTATCCTGCGGTCAGGGTGTCGGTCTTGAGCATCTCCTCTGGGGTGCCCTCAAACACAACCTTTCCACCCTTCCGTCCGGCTTTAGGCCCTATGTCGACGATGTAATCCGCCTCAAGCATCATATCTTTGTCATGCTCGACCACGATAATCGAGTTTCGGGCGTCGCGCAGACGTTTCAGCGAACCGATAAGCTTGTGATTGTCGCGCTGATGCAGGCCGATTGAAGGCTCGTCAAGTATGTAAAGCACATTCACCAGCTCAGACCCGAGCTGTGTGGCGAGCCTTATACGCTGGCTCTCGCCTCCAGACAAAGTAGCCGACGCTCGGTTGAGCGACAGGTATCCCAGCCCGACATCCACAAGGAAGCTCAGGCGCGAGCGTATCTCCTTTATTATCTCCGACGCTATGACCTTCTGGCGGGGAGCCAGCCGCTCCTCCACTGTGCGCGACCATTCGAGAAGTTCAGATATGTCAAGGCGCGACAGCTCGGCGATGTTCTTCCCGTCGATGAAAAAGTGCAACGCCTCCTTGTTGAGTCGGTCGCCGCCACATTCTGGGCATGTTTTCCTGGAAAAGAACTGTCCGCTCCATTTCTGTGCGGCCGAGGTGGCATCCTCCCCCTGCTGCATCTCAATGTACTTCAACAAGCCGTCATAGCTCAGGAAATAGTTTGAAATCGAGCTGCCTTCGGAGTGGACGTTTAGCCGTTCGTCTGTGCCGTTGAGGATATCCTCCATGGCTTCCGCCGGGAGGTCACGTATGGGAGTCTTCAATGTCGCGCCATATTTCTCGCAGATTGCCTGCACCTGCCAGAATATCGTAGTGTTCTGATACTTTCCCAGAGGCGCGATGCCTCCGGCATGGATAGAGACGGAATCGTCTGGAATAACCTTGTCACGGTCGATGATGTTAACCGTTCCCAACCCCTTGCAACAACGACAGGCGCCCAGCGGGGAGTTGAACGAGAAGTTGTGGGGGGCGGGCTCGCGGTATGACAGTCCGCTCACAGGATCCATCAGGGACTGGGAGTAATGGCGTGCCTTCCCTGATTCGAGGTCAAAGAGCATCATCTGCTTGTCGCCATGCTTGAGGGTCTTGACCACCGATTCGAGCAACCTGCGGTCATCCTTTGCGGAAACCTTCAGCTTGTCTATCACCAGTTCAACCGAGTGGTTGCGGTAACGGTCGAGCCTCATCCCGGGCGACAGCTCCATTATCTCCCCATCCACCCTGACTGTCAGGTATCCCTTCTTCATCAGATTCTCGAAGAGATCTTTGTAATGCCCCTTTCGGTTATGCACCAAGGGGGCAAGAAGGTAGATTTTCCTGCCGTCATACTCCTGGAGAATCAGTTCCACGATTTTTTCCGGGGAATATTTCACCATCGGCTCCCCCGAGAGGTAGCTGCGGGCCTCGCCGGCACGGGCGAAAAGAAGGCGGAGGTAGTCATACACCTCGGTCGTGGTGCCGATGGTGCTTCGCGGGTTGCGGTTGACGGTCTTCTGCTCGATGGCAATTACCGGCGACAGTCCCGTGATACGGTCAACGTCGGGACGCTCCATGTTGCCGAGCATATTGCGCGCGTAAGAAGAGAATGTCTCTATATAACGTCGCTGCCCCTCGGCGAAGATTGTGTCGAAGGCGAGAGAGGATTTCCCCGAACCGCTCAGGCCGGTTATCACCGCGAGGGTTCCGTGGGGGATATCCACATCTATGTTCTTTAGGTTGTTGACCCTCGCCCCGACAACCGAGAGAGAGCCTGGCATTCTGACCGCCGTTGAAGAAGATTTTATGTTGGTTGCGTTTTCCTTGCTCATCATTAATATCCCTTGTTGTAATTGGCGTGGATGATGTTGATGTCACCCGAAAGCTTGTATCGCTTGCCGTCGGCTCCCTCCGCCTGGATGACGTAATAGAAGACACCCGACTTCACAAGCTTGCCGTTGTGGCGGCCGTCCCAACCCTGTGACGGATCGGTCAGGTGGGCCACTTCGATTCCCCACCTGTTGAAGATATGGCAGTCGAAGCTGACTATAGATTTGTATGACACCTTCCACTCATCGTTGCTCCCCTCGGAAGCTCCGGGGGAGAAGGCGTTGGGACACTCGAGCTTCGACTCTCCGATGTTCACGGTGTAGGTCTCCGAAATCCATTCGCAATCGCCGGAGGCATCCCCGGCGACGAAGCGCACATAGACCGTGCCGTATTCGTTGAATACGCGTGTCGACTCCACGGCGTTGACCCTCATGTCAATCACATCGAACTGAGGGTCGGCCGCATACTGCCACTCGTGATATATCGCCGCGTCAGTCACCACCGCCGAGAATGTTATCTCGACAGGAGCCGAACCGCCCAATGCCCCCGAGGAGGCGTCACTGCTTTTCTGCTCATTATCCACCGTGCGCGAAGTCTGCACAGCCGACGTCACAGCCTCTACGGCTTTCGGCTCGAAAACCGGGCTCGATATGGTCTTGCCTCCACCCCAGGCAATCTGGAAGCGGTCGCCCGTCAGAAGGAAATCTGTCTGGCAAAGCGGGGAAGCGACATGGATTTCGCCGGACAGATATTCAAGTTCCTGGGTTGTGACCGACTGCTCGTAGACTCCGCGCTCCTCATTGTAGTCGATGTTGGAGTATTCCAGGGTCATACCGCGCGACAATGTGCGGGGCACACCGTTCACCGTGTAATATGTGATTCGGTCGGCGCTCCCCGAGAATGTCAGCGACGCCGACATGCAATCCTGTTCGGGGGCTATCGAGAGGCCTCGCATATCGCAACGGTGATTGGCATAGTTCACAATCCAGTAGCACTTGCGGGAGGTGCCCTCCTCCACTATGTATCCCATATCGTCACCCGAGAGGGTCACCGAACTGACATTGCCGGTCTGGGTCGATGCCACCTCCTGGGCGTAACCGCCCCCGAGCGAACTGAATTTCATCCACTTGACTGGGGTGGTGGATGATGCCGCGGTATAGCTCGCCGTGACTCCGGCAGTGCCGTCAATCACATAAATCGCCGACAGTCCCGAAGAAGCTTCCGGGGTATCGGAGACAGGGGGAAGAACATTGCCCGAGAATGTCAGCTGGGCCTTGCAAACTACTGTTGACAAGGCCGACATCAAAACGAAATGGAATAATGGTTGAAGTCTCATATCCAGGAGGTCTGTTAACTTGCAAAGTTACGAAAAAACCTCCGTTCAGGCAAACGCCACCACCCTCCTACGACTTAAAAATTGCAAACGCGCCCAGCAAACCAAAATCTAATCTGCCGAGCGCACGAATCATTCCTTCAACCGGGAATCTATGATTATGGTGACCGGGCCGTCGTTAATGAGGGAGACTTTCATATCCGCGCCGAAACGGCCACGCCCGACCGGTCTGCCTGTCAGGGATTCCAGGCGACGGCAAAATTCCTCATACATCGGAACCGCCTCTTGCGGGGCGGCCGCACGGATGTAGCTCGGCCGGTTCCCCTTCCTGGTTCCGGCCACAAGGGTGAACTGGCTGACCGCCAGAATTTCACCCCCAACAGCCGTCACATCGAGGTTCATCACGCCTGATTCATCCTCGAATATCCTAAGCCCTGCGATTTTCTTCGTGAGCCATTCCATATCCGACTCCCGGTCGCCGGTCTCGACACACACCAGCACCAGCAGGCCGCGGCCTATGCCGCTCACCTGCTCTCCGCCGACTTCGACTGAGGCGCGGCTCACACGCTGCACCACCGCCCTCATACGGCCACCTCCCCTTTTTCCTTAATGGTTGCGGCCATCGCTGAAGCGAGCGAACGTAACGCCGCCTCAGACGACTCATCCAGACGTGTGCGGATTGTGACCGGCTCCCCTACCACCGTCAGCGATTTCATCTCGCCAAGCTCTTTGGCGATGACTCCCGCCGCGATGGGCGCCCAACTGCCATTCTCGACGATGCCGACATAACGCTTCTGCCAGTTCTTCGACTTGAGCCGCGAGAGCAGCGCGCGCATAGACGGCACCAGGGAAGCGTCGTATGTAGCCGACATGAACACAGTGGCCCCGCAGGCAAACGCCCGGCTCACGGCCTCAGACAAATCCGCTTCCGACAAATCAAGAAGGGTTGTCTCAACCCCCTCTTCCTCCATCATCGACGCGAACACCCGGGCGGCCTCGACTGTGTTGCCGTGAAGCGACGCCGCCACAACCAGACACTCCTGAGTCAGCTCCGGCTCATATCGGCTCCACTTGTCATAAAGGCCGACCGGATTGTAGGCTTCGACATCCACCACCGGGCCGTGGAGCGGACAAAGGTAACGTATATCAAGGGAGGCGGCTTTCTTAAGAAGCCCCTGCACCTGCGGCCCATACTTCCCACATATGTTTATATAGTAACGGCGCGCCTCTTCGGGCCACTCCTTTTCAAGCGACGAACAATCTTTCTCCCCACGGGCTATCGAAGCGGCAAGACTGCCGCCGAAAGTGCCGAACGCGTCTGCCGAGAAAAGGATACGCGTCTTCGGGTCATAAGTCACCATCACCTCCGGCCAATGAACCATCGGAGCCATGGCGAAACGCAACTCACGCGAGCCAATGGGAAGGATGTCCCCCTCCTTGACCGGCATCACGCGGGCCGCGTCAATCCCACGGGCGAATTGACCGAGCATCCCGGCCGCCTTTACCGAGCACACAAGCCGGCATTCCGGGTAAAAAGACATGAACGCCTCGATTGCGGCCGAATGGTCTGGTTCAAGATGCTGCACAATCAGAAAATCTGGGCGACGACCGTGCGATTCAAGGAATGCGCCTACAGCCGCCATCCAGGCAGCCTCAACGGCATGGTCGACCGTGTCAACCACCACCAGTTTCTCATCCTCTATTATATAGGAGTCATAGCTCATCCCGTCGGCGAGAGGATACTGCTTCTCAAACAAACTGATTCCATTGTCAACACAGCAAAACCAAGTGACACCGCTGTCGTGTCCCGCCACCTGCGACTGATAAATTTCCACCGGCATAGCTCCGGCCTGTTGTTGGCTCTGATTCATCATCGTTGTTTTCATCATCTGTTTTAAAGTTGAACCGGGCCGGAAACCGGTCGTCCCGACATAGGGAGACCCCGAGGCCCCGACAATGCAAATTTACGAAAATTTCCCCACCCCTACGCAACGCACCCTGAAAAAGCCGCATATGACCTCAAAAAATATTACTTTTACAAGCTATTGAAAATCAAATAAATAAACCATCAAAGTGAAATAATCTTCATTTTTTTATCAAATTTTTCTCAAAAACGTTTGGTCAGTTCAGAATTAATGCCTAACTTTGCAACGCAAACGGGAAAAACGACCTCCACTAAGGCTCAGAAATCCCGATAGAACATTAAAAATCTTGCGAAAATAGCTCAGTTGGTAGAGCACGACCTTGCCAAGGTCGGGGTCGCG
>CAMWVQ010000088.1 GCA_947177635.1 uncultured Porphyromonadaceae bacterium
ATTCACGGTTAAGGAACTAGGCAAATTGACCCCGTAACTTCGGGATAAGGGGTCCTCATTGAGAGATGAGGCGCAGAGAATAGGTCCAGGCAACTGTTTAACAAAAACACAGGGCTGTGCAAAATTGAAAGATGAAGAATACAGCCTGACACCTGCCCGGTGCCGGAAGGTTAAGAGGAGATGTCATCGCAAGAGAAGCATTGAATTGAAGCCCCGGTAAACGGCGGCCGTAACTATAACGGTCCTAAGGTAGCGAAATTCCTTGTCGGGTAAGTTCCGACCTGCACGAATGGTGTAATGATCTGGACGCTGTCTCAACCGTGAGCTCAGTGAAATTGTAGTATCGGTGAAGATGCCGATTACCCGCGATGGGACGAAAAGACCCCGTGAACCTTTACTATAGCTTAACATTGAATTTGGGCAACTGATGTGTAGGATAGGCCGGAGGCTTTGAATCAGGTACGCCAGTATTTGTGGAGCCGCTGTTGAAATACGGCCCTTTGGTTGTTTGAGTTCTAACTCGTCGTACGAGGACACTGTTTGGTGGGTAGTTTGACTGGGGTGGTCGCCTCCAAAAGCGTAACGGAGGCTTCTAAAGGTGCGCTCAGGCCGATTGGTAACCGGCCGCAGAGTGTAATGGCACAAGCGCGCTTGACTGGGAGACCGACAAGTCGATCAGGTAGGAAACTAGAGCATAGTGATCCGGTGGTTCCGCATGGAAGGGCCATCGCTCAAAGGATAAAAGGTACTCCGGGGATAACAGGCTGATCCCTCCCAAGAGCTCATATCGACGGAGTGGTTTGGCACCTCGATGTCGGCTCGTCACATCCTGGGGCTGGAGAAGGTCCCAAGGGTTCGGCTGTTCGCCGATTAAAGTGGCACGCGAGCTGGGTTCAGAACGTCGTGAGACAGTTCGGTCTCTATCTATCGTGGGCGTAGGAGTCTTGCGTGGATCTGCCACTAGTACGAGAGGACCGTGGTGGACGAACCTCCGGTGTACCGGTTGTGCCGCCAGGCGCACCGCCGGGTATCCGCGTTCGGAACGGATAAGCGCTGAAAGCATCTAAGTGCGAAGCCGACCTCAAGATTAGGACTCCATGAGGGTCGTTGTAGACTACGACGTTGATAGGGCGCAGGTGTAAAGACGGTGACGTCAAAGCCGAGCGCTACTAATTGCCCGAAAGCTTTTCCCGCGGGCTGTCTGCCGGTTCATCCCTTTAGGGTTGGGCATATTGGTCAGACAGTCCCGCGCCAGACAGAACTTCTTTCCGGTTGTCGTTTGATTCCGGAAATACATAGTGAAGTCTCTTTATATAAGTTGTTTGTTCTTTAGTGTCTTGTGTGCGATGGTCAACCTGAGCGATGAAGTTATATCAGGTGGTTATTGCGGCGGGGTTCCACCTCTTCCCATTCCGAACAGAGAAGTTAAGCCCGCCTGCGCCGATGGTACTGCGATGCAATGCGGGAGAGTAGGTGGCCGCCTTTTTTTTCGATTGAGTTTCCGGAGAGTCAGCAATGACACTCCGGAAACTTTTTTTTGTTGTTGGTGGTTGGGATTGATGGGAGGAGTGGGAAGATGATGGGAGGAATGGGAATGATTGGAGGAATGGGAGAATGATGGGAATAATGGAGAATAACTGGGAATGACGGGAAAGATAGGAGTTGTGGTCAAAGAAAAATAGCTTTGTGTCGGATATTCGGAATTATCTTTGTATATTTGCATTATAAACAAATAGCGAAAAATAGAGAGAGAATGGAAGATAATGCTGAACTGCGGATGGCGTGGCAATTGATTGAGAGGACCGGTTGTAACGTCTTTCTGACCGGAAAGGCCGGTACGGGAAAGACCACTTTCCTGCGCGAACTGCGCGACAAATCGCCCAAGCGTATGGTCGTATTGGCGCCGACGGGTATAGCTGCCATCAATGCCGGCGGTGTGACGATTCATTCATTCTTTCAGTTACCGCTTTCTCCGTTTGTTCCCGGTGCGGCGTTTGGAGGCCGTGAGCAGAAGCGCTATCAGTTCGGTAAGGTCAAGCGCAGTATCATAAAGACGCTTGACTTGCTTGTCATAGACGAAATCAGTATGGTCAGGGCCGACCTTTTGGATGCTGTCGACTCGGTCATGCGGCGTTATCGGGTCCACAATCAGCCTTTCGGTGGCGTCCAGCTGCTTCTCATCGGTGATCTCCAGCAGCTGGCTCCGGTGGTCAAGGACGGCGATTGGGAGATGATGAAAGAGTATTATGACACGCCTTATTTCTTCTCCAGCCGTGCCCTCCGCATGGCCCAATACCAGACGGTAGAGCTGCGGCGGGTCTATCGCCAGCAGGACGACACGTTTGTCAGGCTGCTCAACCGCATACGCGAGAACCGTGCCGACGACGAAACGCTGGCCGCGCTGAACCGCCGTTATATCCCCAATTTCGTTCCACCGCAGGGCAGCGATTATATCCGCCTCACCACACACAACTATCAGGCTCAGCGCATCAACGACGCCGAGCTTGCCGCGTTGCCTGGCCGTGAGCATACTTATCGTGCTGTTGTGGAGGGAACGTTTCCCGAGACATCCTATCCGGCCGATGAGCGGCTCACCCTCAAGGAAGGGGCGCAGGTCATGTTCATCAAGAACGACCCGGACCACCGCTACTATAACGGCATGATAGGCGAGGTCGCATACGCCGATGCCGAACTGCTGAGGGTCAAGAGCCGCGATACAGGCGAGATGATAGAGCTTGGCCCGGCCGAGTGGACCAATTCGAAGTATGCGATAGACAACCGCACGAAGGAAATCACGGAGACCGTCGAAGGCGTGTTCCGTCAGTATCCGCTGCGTCTGGCATGGGCCATCACGATACACAAGAGCCAGGGACTGACGTTCTCTCACGCGATAATAGACGCGTCGCAGTCGTTTGCCCACGGCCAGACTTATGTGGCTCTGAGCCGCTGCAAATCGCTCGAGGGGCTGGTTCTCAGCCAGCCGCTCGGCCGCTCGGCCGTCATAAGCGACGATACCGTCGATGAGTTTACGCGGCAGGCAGAGGAAAACCGGCCCACGGAGGCCACGCTGACGGCTTTGGAACACGAATATGTCGTGAGAATGCTGGACGAACTGTTCTCCCTCGACATGCTCCGTCAGGCCACGGAAATGATGGTCCGCACGCTTTCGGAACATTTCTACAGCAAGTGCCACACGCTCCTGACCGAGTATGTCAAGGCTCAGAATTCACTCAAGGACATGGCTGGTGTGGCAGCCCGTTTCGCCGTGCAGTACCGCAACATACTCTCCGCCTCGTCCGATACGGCGGCCGGTCTGCTTCAGGAGCGCATACATGCCGCCGCGGCCTATTTCCTCAAAGCGCTCGCTCCGATGCAGTCGTTGCTGACAAAGACGCGCGTGGAGACCGGCAACAAGATGGTCAGGGCGCAGTTTGACGATCGTCACGCCTCGCTTGGCGAGGAACTGATGCTCAAACTCCGCCTGTTCGACTACGAAAGCCGCCCGGCCACCGTGTTTTCCACGGGCGACTATCTGCGCCGCAAGGCCGTCATCCTGCTCGGCGACGAAAGCCGCGAAGAGTCCGCAAAACCGTCCGGCGAGCGCCGCAAGCGCCAGCCGCGGGCAGCAAAAGAGCCAAAGGCGCCAAAAACTCCCAAGATACCGTCCCATCAGATCAGCCACGAGATGTTCACGTCAGGCATGACCATCGGGCAGATTGCCACCGAACGGCGCATCGCCGTGAGCACCGTTTTCTCCCATCTGTCACAATACGTGGAGAACGGCAGCCTGCCCATCGATCAGCTCATGCCGCAGGACCACATCGACGAGGTGCTCAACTACGCCCGCCGTCATCCGCAGGGAATCAGCTCACGCGACATCAAAGAGGCCGTGAGCGCCGAAATAACATACAGCGAGATAATGCTCGTCAAGCGCACGCATGACATCGGTGACCCCGAGGACAACCTTGCGTTCTGATACGGAATATTCTGTCTTAGGAATCATACGGGCAGTACCACATAGAGTTCATCCCGGCTTCCGGTAATACCGGAAGCCGGGATGAACTCTATATTATTTGAGTAAATATGTCAGCCGATATAAGAAAAACAGACGTAAACCTCTGTTTGCTATTTATTATATCTTATTCCGTTTATATATGCCCCGACTGCCGTATCTATTGCGGAACCGGTACTCCAGTCGGTACCATAGCTGGGATAAATCCGGACTTCATCAATCGGAGTTGCCTTATCGTTGTTCCAGACATACCGCAGCGAAATATAATACGGCATATACGTACCGCAATACTTATATTGGGTCACCGTCTTTTTGTCCGACATAGGGTTGGCGATGTGGACATAATCCACAACGACATCTCCAAGATTATCCATAAGGCTCACCTTCTTCGTCGCTTGGAACTTCTCAATCGCAGTGGGTACGTCACCGAGAGCGGGGCTCTCAACGGCATAAATCTCACGTGAATATTCCTTCCCTGCCATCAGCATCGGGTCGGCATGCTCTTTTTTAATGCTTTCGACACTGCTGAGCACACCTTCCTGAGATGCGCCCTGAGGCTGTCCGATCCACCAGCCGTTGCCCGCATACCGGGCTTCGACGATTGTACCCTCGGGAATATCCATAAGTTTCTTGCCCGGTGTGACGTGTCCCATGCTGGTATGGGCGACAGTGCTCAGAAAGCCGCCGGCGCTTCTCGCCTTCATCAACCCCTTGTCGCCGATGTTCTGTGCCGCCAGCGACAGGGAAAAGCCCGCCGTCAGCAGCATTGTCATCACTAACTTTCCCATATCCATCATTTAAAACTTTCGAAATACCACTTTCAGTCTTTCTCTTCAACGACGACAGCGGTAGGATACTTTTCTGCCTCAAACCTTACTCTGGCCGATCTTGTTTTCGGCGTAATCTCTTTCTCGGTGAACTCTTCCTTCGCCTCCTTGAAAGTGCGGGTCACCGTTTCCGGTTTTGGTTCATATTCCGGATTGTCCTCTTTCGCTTTATTGACCATTTTGATAATGTTGTCTATGGCATGATTGGCATTCTTGTTGTCGGGATTGACGAGAGTTTTAAGCCCTTCATAATCCTTGGCATCCCAATACTTGAGTGCTGCTTCCGCCACACTCCGCGGGCTTTTCTGGTCAACATCCGAACCGCAGGATGTCAACATGGCCATTATTGTCATCAGGCACAGGCCGAAAGTCAAAAGATATCTTCTCATACTCTTAAAAATTTTTTAGCTGACCGGCACTATTCAGCTGTTATTAAAATAAGAAAACGTGAACCGACCATGCCATACCATATATGATGGCCGCAGAAAATATCCGCTGAACGACAACAGCAAACCCCACTCTATGTACGGATGGGGAACCGTTGTACGAAATCTCTTATGTCATCCTGGGAATTTCCTGCGTCTTCATTAACAATATAAGCACGACGCTTCTTTCAAAAAACATCATGACAGGTGTGTTCTCCCTCTCTTTTCTTCAAAGATAGTGCAAACGGGCGCAATAGTGGTGTTGCAAGTCCATGAAATTGTAGGGACGTGTTTTTTTGCACGTTGACGTAATCAGTTGATATTCAACACACATCGCAAAGCGATGTCCCTACAGATTGGGGTATTTATATAGTTCTGCAACACCCTCGGATTATTCGCTAACTCATCAACACGCACAGAGTGCAACCTGTCTTCTGCAAAGATATGAATCTAATCGAAAGAAAATGCAATTTGATATAAAAAACGATATAAATTTAGAGAAACTTAACGCTTTATCCGCCATTTATAGCGGCACGTCAGTCGGAAGACACGTCCGGACCTCCCTCCATTGTAAACATTGCTGCGTAAAAAAAGGTGACAAATGAAAATCCCGTTTTAGAACGGCGGAAACCAGACGGAAGCATGCCGGAAAGGCGCCGGTCCTGCCGTAAGGCCCTCCCGGCTTTGCAGCGGGGCCCTTACGGCATTGCAACAAGGCCGCCGCCGCATGATGACAACGGCCCCGTCGCACCCCCGGGAGGCCCTTACGGCAGAACAAATCCTGACATTTCGGCCCGAAAAAGCGGTTTTTCGGCCTTCTGAAATTGCACAAATCATGAAAAGACAGAATAACCGTCTGAATGACAGTTTATTATACTTGCACGCGCAAAACTCGCGGATTTGCGGCCGTCGATGAAATATTTTCAGAAGTGCCCGGTTTTGATGCCGTTTCGAGGGCATTTTTGCCGCTTTTTGTCAATCGTTTTCTGATAGGATAATCGTATTTCAATGGAACAGTCGTATTTCTGATAAAAACAGACATGGCTCATACGGTATTTGGAGTAATATCACAATATGAATCTTAATCTTGTGATGTCATTCCTGATGCCGGATGAGCCATGTTAAGCCTGTATGCGCCGTTTCCCGTATGTTCGGGTCAATCCGAAAATCCTGTGGGTATTATTATGTTAATAGCCTAAAATAATCTATCTTTGCGGTTATCTTTTGAAGTGACTCAGGACTTTCCTCTGCGTGGCAAGCCTGTTTATCTCCATGTAAGACGTCGTCGCTGGTATGACAAGTCTACCGGTGAAACTTTTTCGGACTTATCCCTAAATTTAACATACCCACAGGATTTTAGGATTGACCCGTATGTTCCCGCGGCCGCAAAGGGCTGTATAACGCAAAAGGAGGATGACTACGAAACGTATGTCATCCTCCTTTTATGGTGTTGGACCAACGGGACTCGAACCCATAATGACAGAACCAAAACCTGTAGTGTTACCATTACACCATGGTCCAATACCAATAATCCGCTGCAAAGGTAGTGGTTTTTTGCGCCATTACCAAATTTTGCACCCTCTTTTTCTTTATTTTACCGTTATGAGGTAGTAG
>CAMWVQ010000089.1 GCA_947177635.1 uncultured Porphyromonadaceae bacterium
CCCCCCCGCCCCCCGACCCCCGCCGCCGCCCCCGGGGCCCGGCCCCGCGGCACCGCGCCCGCGGCTGAATAGGGGGGCGCCGGGGGGAGGAATATGCTGATTTTTTTCGCGGCGGTGAAACTTTCGGGGGATTCCGGCGTCAAACGAAATAGATGAGACCCGAATTTAAAGATGACCGTGACGGCGCGGAGGGCCTGAAAAGGGCTTTCGAGGAGACTGTGCGCCGCTATGACGGGGTCATCCGGAAAGTCTGCTACTTCTACGCGGCCGACCTGGATGATTTCGACGACCTGCGCCAGGAGGCGCTGGTCAACCTCTGGCGCGGGTTCCCGCGCTTCAGGGGTGACGCGAGCCTGTCGACATGGATTTACCGTGTTACTCTCAACAGCTGCGTCTCCTTCTTCCGCAAGACCCGCAAGGGGGGACACGCCGTCCCCATCGACGAGCATCCCGAACTGATAGCCGAGGATGACGAGAAGGCGGCGATGCTCAGGGAGATGTACCGGATGATAAACCGCCTCGGATCATCCGACAAGGCGTTGATTCTGCTTTGGCTCGACGAGCATTCCTACGACGAGATTGCCGCCATCATGGGGCAGCCGCGCAACACCATCGCCTCACGGCTGCGCCGTGCAAAAGAAAAACTAATCTCACTGACCCCTGACCTATGACACCAGAAGAACTCAAGGATAAATGGCGCAGGCTCAATGCCTCCGACGCCGGCAATGACGCGGCTCAGCGCCGCAGTTCCCGACCATCCTTTTATGATGACCGGATGATAGACAATGTCACCTCGGGACGCGTCACCTCGGCCCGCGAACGGCTTATGGGGCGTTACCGGATGATGTTCGCCGGGGTGGCCCCGGCGGGGATGGTGTGTTCCTTGCCGCTGGCGCGCCTGCTCCCCTGGTGGGGGCTGGCAGCCGTGATGGTGTTCTTCATCATCGCTGCTGTGATGGACTATTACCTTTACAGGGGCGTGAAAGGGATAGACCTGTCGGTCGACGGGGTGGAGGAGGTTGCCGCCAAGGTCCGTTTCTACCGCCGCCGCCATCACCTGTTCCAGCTGCTGCTCATCCCCTGTGCCGTCTTCGTGGTGTCGCTGTATTTCATCTATCTCGGCGGCGGCGGTGAAATCAGGTGGGCGCTCGCCGTGGGGGTAGTCGTCGGTCTGGCCATCGGCCTGGCTGTCTACCTGCAGATGATGCGCGATTACCGTCAGATGCTCTGAGCCTCCGGGGCGGTCACGCCGTGGTTTTTGCTCTTTCAAGGGATTTTTCGTAACTTTGTGGTGATATTAAATCCCGTATATGATTACTCAGGAACAACTTAAAGAGGCCGTGGAGCGCAAGGACGCGCTCAAACGGTATCTCGATGTCGACAATAAGAAGATACAGATAGAGGAGGAGGAACTCCGCACCCATGTGCCTGACTTCTGGGAGCACCCCAAGGAGGCCCAGGCGCAGATGAAGAAAATCAAGGACCTGCAGGCGTGGGTCGACGGCTACCGCGAGATTGAGACGGCCGTCGACGAGCTGCAGAACGGCTGGGACTTCTACAAGGAGGAGCTCCTTGAGGAGGCCGAGCTTGACGCCATGTACGCCACCGCGATGGAGAAAATCGAGGCCCTGGAGCTGCGCAACATGCTGCGCCGCGAGGAGGACCACATGGGAGTGGTCTTGAAAATCAACTCCGGCGCCGGTGGCACCGAGAGCCAGGACTGGGCGCAGATGCTGATGCGAATGTATCTCCGTTATTGCGAGAAGCACGGATACAAGACCTCAATCGCCAACCTGCTCGAGGGTGACGAGGCGGGAATCAAGTCCTGCACCATCAATGTCGAGGGTGACTTCGCCTATGGTTACCTCAAGAGCGAGAACGGCGTGCACCGCCTGGTGCGCGTCTCGCCATACAACGCCCAGGGAAAGCGTATGACATCGTTCGCCTCTGTGTTCGTCACCCCGCTGGTCGACGACGCCATCGAGGTGAAGGTGGAGACGGCCCTGATGTCGTGGGACACATTCCGTTCGGGTGGTGCCGGCGGCCAGAACGTAAACAAGGTGGAGTCGGGTGTGCGCCTGCGCTACCAGTACACCGACCCCTACACCGGCGAGAAGGAGGAGATTCTCATCGAGAACACCGAGACCCGCGACCAGCCCAAGAACCGCGAGAACGCCCTGCGCCACCTCCGCTCGATTCTTTACGAGAAGGAGCTTGCCCACCGTATGGAGGAGCAGGCCAAGGTTGAGGCCGGGAAGATGAAAATCGAGTGGGGTTCGCAGATACGCAGCTATGTGTTTGACGACCGCCGCGTGAAAGACCACCGCACCAATTTCCAGACCTCGGATGTGAACGGCGTCATGGACGGCGACCTCGACGGCTTCATCAAGGCCTACCTGATGGAGTTCTCGGGCAACGAGGAGTGACGGCGCCGGCGCGCCGCCGGCCGTGAAAAAAACGCCGCCGGGCTCTCTCGGCAGAGTCCGGCGGATTTTGTTTTTTGAAGCTGTTAGGGTTGCGCCCTCGGCGCTATGTAGACAATTGCTTTATTATCTTTATGTCTCTTTGACCCTCTCCGGGGCGGAAGGTTTAATCTCCCATCCGATTTTTTTTCAAAAAAATATGCTGTCTGGCCATAATCCCCTTCACTGATGAAAAAAGCCGTACTGAAATTCCTTTGGATTTACCTGCTGTTCGTGGTGGTGTTCATGCTGATGAAGCCGGTGTTCCTGACGGTCTACGCCTCGGTGGTCGGGGCATCGGCGTCAGACTGGCTCGCCGTCGTGCGCCATGGCTTCGCGATGGATTTGTGTGTGGCGGGTTACCTGACAGTCATTCCCGGCCTGCTGCTTGCGGGGGAGCTTGCCGCCCGGGCGCGGTGGATACGGGTGGCCCTGGATGTCTATATGGGGGTTGCCGCAGCATTGGTGGCTGTAATCTATTGCCTCGACCTGGGGCTGTACGGGAGCTGGGGATTCAGGCTCGACATGACGCCGGTGTTTTATTTCACCACCTCCCCGACGGCCGCGATGGCCAGTGTGGAGTGGTGGCACTGGTTCGCCGGTGTGACCGGGATGGCTGCCATCTGCGGCGGCATGTGGCTTCTCTACCGCCACTCGGCCGGTGAGGTGGAGGTCGTGCCGCCCCGGGGGCGCAGGCGGCTGTGGGAACCGCTGGCGATGGTTGTCGTGACGGGGCTGCTGTTCATCCCGATACGCGGCAGCGTGACGGTCTCGACGATGAACCTCAGCCGGGCGTATTTCTCGACCAACCAGAGGCTCAACCACGCGGCGGTCAATCCGGTGTTCAGCCTCCTTTACTCCGCCACCCATCAGGGGAATTTCGATGATGAATATGACTTTATGCCTGACGATGAGGCGGCCCGGATTGTCGGGGAGCTGCTGCATGCCGCGCCGGAGGAGGGGGATTCCATCCGCGCGGGGATGCCGGGCCCGGCCTCGACTGGGATGCCGGAGGAGGTTCCCGGCTCGGCCGCGACGGGGATGCTGACAACCGACCGCCCCGACATCGTTATGGTGATACTCGAGAGTTTCTCGGCCCACCTGATGCCCTCGCTGGGGGGTGAGGATGTGGCCCCGGGACTCGACTCGCTGGCGCGCGAGGGGGTATTGTTCACAAACTTCTACGCCTCATCGTTCCGCACCGACCGCGGACTGGCGGCGATTCTGAGTTCTTTCCCTGCGCCTACCTCCACGAGCCTGCTGAAATATGTCGACAAGTTCGAGAAACTTCCTTCGCTGCCGTCGTTGTTGCGCCGCGAGGGGTATGACGCGGCTTACTATTACGGCGGTGACGCTAACTTCACCAATATGCAGGCTTACCTGGTGTCGTCGGGTTTCAATACGATTGTGTCTGACAAGGATTTCCCGGTATCTGACCGCACTTCAAAATGGGGGGCGCACGACGAGAAGGTGTTCTCGCGCGCTTTCGAGGGGATAAAGGAGGCCGCCACGGGGAGACGCCGTGGTGTGCCGCGCCTGTCGGTGGTGCAGACTTCAAGTTCACACGAGCCGTTCGCCGTGCCCTACTCCAACCCCCGCTTCGCGGGTGAGCCGCGTAAGAATGCGTTCGCTTACACCGACTCCTGCCTGACGGTGTTCGTCGACTCGCTCCGCACGTTGCCTGACTGGAACAAGATGCTTCTTGTCATACTGCCTGACCATTACGGATGCTGGCCTGAGAATATCGCCTCCGCTCCCGCGCGCCACCATATCCCGCTGGTACTCGCCGGCGGGGCGCTTGCCGTCGGCGGTGTCAAGGTCGACAAACTCGCCTCGCAGACCGACCTGGGGGCCACGCTGCTCGCTATGATGGGGATTCCCGCTGATGAACTGCGCTATTCCCGCGACATATTCTCGCCGGAGACAGCCCCGGTGGCGGTGTTCACCGAGCCGTCGCTGGTGGGCATAATCACCCCTGCCGACACGCTGGTCTACAATCCCGACGCCGACGCGGTTGTTGAAGCCCGTGGCAGGGAGCCGTATCCCGGTGATGGTTCCCCGCTGCTCCCGGCGGCGAAAGCATTCCTGCGAGACCTGTATGCGACGCTCGGAAACCTATGAGACTCAGCGCGGAGAGTTAAATCATATGTAAAAGACAATAAACAAACCGGTTAACGCGTTATATAGCGACAACACACCCCCTTTCTCTTGAGATGATAGAATTCCTCGACAACCTCGACACTTCGATTTTCCTGGCGGTAAACGGTGCGCACAGCCCGTTTTTCGACAACTTCATGACGATGTTCACCGGACGATTCATCTGGATTCCGATGTACGCGATGGTGCTGTGGATTCTCTTCAGGAGCTGCCGGTGGCAGACGGCGGTGGCATATCTGCTGGCCCTGGTCGGGGCGATAGCGCTTACCGACCAGACTTGCGCGTCAGTGATACGTCCGGCTGTCGAGCGGCTGCGCCCGTCAAACATCGAAAACTCCATCTCAGACTTCACTTATATTGTAAACGGTTACCGTGGCGGCTCCTACGGCTTCCCCTCCTGCCACGCCGCCAACTCCTTCGCCCTGGCCCTGTTCGTTGCCCTGTTTGTGCGGCGTCGTGCCTTCACGTTGTTTATCGTGGGGTGGGCGTTGCTCAACTCCTACTCGCGGCTTTATCTCGGGGTGCATTACCCCGGCGACCTGTTCGTCGGGGCGGTAGTCGGCTCGCTGTTCGGCGTCGGATGCTATTACGTCGCCCGCATGGTCACAAGCCGTATCCCGGCCTTGGCATCCGCAGCCAACCCTGCCGGATTCGGTGAGGCGGACTCTTCGTCGGTAATCCTCAAGCAGCTGACACCCGGTGCGTCCCTCGACTCACTGACCCCCTCCGCCTCGTTGCGGCGCGAAATAGCCACGGTATCCACTTTCCGCCTCGTGGCTTCCGACATGATGATAGCGGCCTTCGCCCTCACCCTCGCGGTCATCATCATCGCCTCCGCCCTCCGCTAACCCCCATTCTCACGCGTTTTTGGAAAAGGTCTCACGCAGATTGCGCAGATTACGCAGATACCGCAGATTAATCGCAGATATAATTCAGATTAATCCGATTAAGCGGATTTTTGGGAAAGGTCTCACAGATTTCACAGATTACACAGATGCCATCCGGATGGAATGTTGTTGGATTTCCATCCGGATGGCATCTGTGTAATCTGTGAAATCTGTGAGACCCTTCTTTAATAATCTCGTTTAATCCGAGTCATCCTTTTATAATCTGCAGAATAATCTGCGCCTTTCTAAAAAATAATCTGCGAATAATCTGCGGTATCTGCGTGAGACCTTTTCCAAAACGCGTGAGACCTTTGTTTCTGTGTGAGCTGAGGCGAGAGTGGGGGAGGATGCGGCAGCCCCGCCAGGGAGGATTTTCCTTGGCGGGGCTGCGGTGTTTATGGGATTGGATTCCCTTTCGGGAAAGGTAAACGAAGATTAGTCGTTGTGGCGGGGGCCGTCGAAGTTGCGACGGGGACGGTCGCCGTTATCGCGGCGGGGGCCACGGTCTCCATCGTTGCGACGACGGTCGTCGAAGCTGCGGCGGGGACGGTCGCCGTTGCCTTCGCCACGTTCGCGGCGGGGCCCACGGGGACGTTCGGCGGGTTCAACATACCCTTCGGGTTTGGGCTGGAGGGCGCGCATCGACAGGCGGTATTTGCCGGTCTTCTTGTCGATTTCGATGAGCTTGACGGTCACCTGGTCTCCCTCTTTGAGGCCGCTGGCTTCCATGTCGGGAAGGCGTTCCCAGGAGATTTCGGAGATGTGGAGCAGGCCGTCACGGTTGGGCATGAATTCGATGAACGCACCGAAGTCCTGGATGGTCTGCACCTTGCCGGTGTAGGTCTTGCCCTCTTCGGGAAGCTCCACGATGCGGTTGATCATCTCGAGGGCCTTGTCGATGGCTGCCTTGTTGGCCGCTGCCACCTCGATATGGCCGCCTTCGGGAATCTCGTCGATGGAGACGGTGGCTCCGGATTCCTCCTGGATGCCCTGGATGACTTTTCCGCCCGGGCCGATGACAGCGCCGATAAGCTCTTTGGGGATGAGCATGGTGACGATGCGGGGCACGTGGGGCTTGT
>CAMWVQ010000090.1 GCA_947177635.1 uncultured Porphyromonadaceae bacterium
CCCGAATACCTCGCCGCCCACCCCGTGCCCCCCGTGGAGCCTGACACAGTCGCCACTGTGCCCTGGACGGTCACCTGCGACAAGATTTCGCTCACCGGCTCCAAGGGGCTTTACGCTATGAACGGCTACAAGCCCCTGAGTGACAATTTCGACCTGAGCTATATCCAGGCCTCGGAAATCGACATACAGATTGACTCATTCCTCAACCGGGCCACCACCGTCCACGCCCCGATACGCCGTATCTACGCCCGCGAGCGTTGCGGTGTCCCCCTGGAGCTTAAAGGGTTGTTCGATATGGACTCCATCTCGCTCAACGCCAAGGGGATGACCCTCACCACACCCTCCTCCACCATCTCCCTCACGGCGATGATGGGGCTTCCTCCCACAGATGCCCCGGCCACAGCTCCCGGCGGCAAAAAGCAGGCTTCCGCTCTGCCCTCCGACCTCCCATTCCTCATCGACCTCAACGCCGAGATTAGCAGCGACGACATGCGCCGCCTCGCCCCTGCGGCGGCCGCCCCGATTGTCGCCGGACTGCCCCGTGGTGTGCCTCTCTATCTCAGGGCCGACGCCTCCGGCACGATGGCCGACATCGACGCCCGCGAGATTTCGCTCACCCTCCCGCGTCATCTGAGCCTGTCAGCCTCCGGCCGTCTGCGTGACGTGACCGACCTGCAGAAGGCTGTCGGAAACCTCGAAATCAATGGGGCGATGCCCGACGGTTCCTTCCTGAAACCCACGCTGATGGACGCCAAGATGGCCCGTGAGGTCAACCTTCCCCCGATGACCATACGCGGCGGGGTAGACCTCGACCGTGGCGACATCGCCGGAGACCTGACCGTCACCGCCGCCGACGGGTCGGTGGCTCTCGACGGGGAGTGGCACAACCGCGTCAAGGGGTATGTGCTCTCGCTGGATGCCCGCAAGTTCCCGATACAGTCAATCATCCCCTCGCTGGGTGTGAGCGACCTCACTGCCAAGGTTGACCTCCAGGGTGAGGGGCTCGACCCCTTCAGCCCCGCCACCGACCTCAATGCCAAGGTAGACCTGGCCCATGTCGGCTATCAGGGGAGGGGGTATGACAACATCACCGCCGATGTAGCCCTCTCGGGCGGCGACGCCACCCTCTCTGCCTCCTCCGCCAACCGCGCCGCAGCTTTCACCCTCAAGGCTGACGGCAACCTCGCCGGAGACACCCTCCGATGGCGTTTCGACGGGGATGTGAGGAATATCGACCTCAGGGCCCTCCATCTGTCAGACTCCGTGGCCGAAGGCTCCGTTGCCCTGACGGGGGAGGCTGCGTTCACCCTCCCGAAGACCCGCGTGACCCGCGTGGGACGCCGCAAGGTGACCACCACAACCCCGATGTCGGTCGACGCCGACCTCAATATCAGCCACCTCTACTGGCGTATGGCCGGCGGCACGGTGAATGCCTCCGACATACTCGCCAAGGTGGCCACCGACTCGGCCCGCACCATGCTCGACCTCGACAACGGCGACCTCTCACTGAGGGCGTTCACCCCCGCCGGACTCGACACCATTATGGCCCGGATGACCGCCACCACGGCTGTCCTCGACCGCTCCGTCGCGCGGCGCCAGCTCGCTGTCGACACCCTCCAGCAGGCCCTGCCTCCTTTCACCCTCGATCTCACAGCGGGGCAGCACAACATCCTCTCGAGCTACCTGCTCGACAGCAATATCAGTTTCGACTCTGTTTCGGTTAAGGTGGCCAACGACTCGCTGCTGAGCGCGTCGGCGTGGCTCGACGGCTTCAAGACGGGGGAGACGCGCCTCGACTCCATCAGCCTCGACATGCGCCAGAGGGGTAACCTGATGCTCTACACCTTGCAGGTCAACAACCGACCCGGCACCCTCGACCAGTTCGCCCATATCGACGCCAAGGGATTCGTCGGCATGGACAAGTTCGCCCTCCTCTTCAACCAGAAGAACATAAAGGATGAGACCGGATTCAGCTTCGGTTCGGTGGTCACCATGCCCGTGTCAGACACCTTCTCGCTGCGTTTCGTGCCTTACCACCCGATTATCGGCTACAAGGATTGGGAAATCAACCGCGACAACTTCATCTCATACAACATAAAGACCGGACATGTCGACGCTAACGTCGATCTCAAGGGGGAGGCTTCATCCCTGAAGCTATTCACCGAGCATTCCGACGCCGACTCCACCCAGGAGGCGATACGCCTGCAGATCACAGACCTCAAGCTTGAGGACTGGCTGGCAATCAACCCGTTCGCGCCCCCGGTGAAGGGTGACCTGTCGGCTGACATGAGCGTCACATACGGTAAGCAGTTCCTCGACGGCACCGGCACTGTCTCCCTGGCAAACCTCTACTACGGCCGCGAGAAGGTGGGTGACTTCGACCTCGACCTCGACCTGTCGACCAACGCCTCCGGCACCATCCGCGCCACCACTTCGCTGATGGTAGACGGGGTGAAGACCATCACCGCCTCGGGCAACCTCAACGACTCGACGGCGGCCAACCCCTTCCTGCTCGACTTCAAGATGATACATTTCCCCCTCTCGGTGGTCAACCCCTTCCTGCCGCAGGGAACGGCGCGCCTCAGGGGTATGCTCAACGGTGAGATGGACATAACCGGGAAGATGTCTGAACCGGTCTTCAACGGCTGGCTGCAGTTCGATTCCACCGGTGTGGACATGACTATGCTCGGCTCCTCGTTTGAGTTCTCCGAGGTTAAGATTCCGGTGAAGGACAATCTCGTGACCTTCGACAATTTCGCCATCAAGGCTGTCAACGAGAACCCGCTGACCATCAACGGCACGGCCGACATATCCTCGCTGGCCGACGTGAAGGTCGACCTCGCCCTGGCGGCGTCAAACACCCAGCTTGTCGGCTCAAAGCGGAAGAAGGGGCAGGATGTCTACGGAAAGGCTTACATCGACCTTGACGCCAAGGTGAAAGGCTCGATGGCCAGGTATCTCGACGTGCAGGCCGCCCTGAAGATTCTACCCGGCACAAATGTGACCTATGTCATACCCGACGTGCAGTCGGCCATCGCCTCGCGCAGCAACGCCGAGATGGTGAAGTTCGTAAACTTCGCCGACACGGCCGCCGTGGCCGCCGCCGACTCCATCACCCGTCAGGGCATGGCGCTCAACCTCAACGCCTCACTCGAGATTTCGCAAGGCTCTACAATCGCCGTCGACCTCTCGGCCGACGGGAAGAACCGCGCACAGGTGCAGGCCTCCGGACGTGTCAACTACTCGCTCGACTATCTCGGCGACGAGCGTGTCACAGGCCGTATCGACCTCAACCAGGGTTTCGTCAGATACAGCATGCCGCCGATTCTCTCCGAGAAGCTGTTCAACATCGAGGAGGGTAGCTACGTTGTCTTCAACGGCCAGATGCTCAACCCGGCCCTCAACCTCCACGCCTACGACGAGATTAAGGCCAATGTCAACACCGACGGCAATTCCCGTATGGCCACTTTCAACGTGGGCTTGTCGGTGACCGGCACCCTGGAGAACATGAATGTAGCCTTCGACCTCTCGACCCCCGACGACCTGACGGTGCAGAACGAGCTCCAGGCGATGAGTCCCGACCAGAGGGCCAACCAGGCGATGAACCTGCTGCTCTACGGCAGTTACACCGGCCCCGGCACCAAGGCCTCGACGATGGGCAATCCTCTCTACTCATTCCTTGAGAGCCAGCTCAACAACATCGCCTCGTCGGCCATCAAGGGGGTCGACATCTCGTTCGGCATAGACCAGCTCGACCGCACCCGCGACGGGGTGAACTCCTCGGCGATGTCTTACAGCTACCGGGTCAGCAAGTCGCTCTTCGACGACCGTTTCAAGATTGTCGTGGGGGGCAACTACACCACCGACGCCGATGCCGACGAGAATTTCGCCCAGAACCTCATCGCCGACATCTCTTTCGAGTACATGCTCAACAAGACCGGCACGATGTATGTCAAGCTGTTCCGCCACACCGGATATGAGTCGATTCTCGAGGGTGAAATCACCCAGACGGGTGTCGGTTTCGTCTACAAGAAAAAGTTACGTTCGCTCAAAGACCTGTTCAACTGGATCAGACCCCGCAGAAAGGAGGTTGTCGCACAATGAGAAATATATCAGCAAAAATCGCATGCCTGGCAGCCTCCATCTTCCTGCTGGCTTCCTGCTCCACGACCAAGCGCATCCCCGAGGGGGAGATGCTTTACACCGGCCTGAAGAAAATCGAGATTAAGCCCGAGACCGGAGAGAAGGTGCCGGAATCGGTCGGTTCCGAGCTTACCAAGGCTGTCAGTGTCCCACCCAACAACGCCATCTTCGGCTCCCCGTCGCTGAGGTGGCCGTTCCCCGTCGGGCTGTGGGTGTGGAACAACTGGGACGACCCCGGCAAGGGGCTGAAACACTGGGTTTACGACCGGCTGGTCACAGAGCCGGTGCTGGTGAGCGATGTCCGTCCTGAGGCGCGTGTGAAGATGCTCGACGAGATTCTCGACAACAACGGCTACTTCCGTGGCGGGGCCTCTTACGAGCTTGTCCAGGGGAAAGACCCCAAGAAAGCGAAGCTGCTCTACTCCGTCTCGGCCGGCCCGGCCTACACCCTGAGCGACATCGAGACGCTTCCCGACACCTGCGTGCTAAACCATCTGATTGACTCCATCGCCGCGCGCGACAGTTACCTGAAGCCAGGCTCGCGATACAGCGTGGATTCCTTGTCTGTCTCCCGCACCCGTATCGCCAACACGTTGAGAAACAGGGGATATTACTATTTCCGACCCGATTTCATCGAGTACCTGGCCGACTCTGTCCAGGAACCGATGAAGATTGCCCTGAGGCTGATGCTCGCCTCCAATATCCCCTCCGACATGGTGAAGCGTTACAAGACCGGAAAGGTGACGATGTATCTTTTCCGGAACGAAGGGGGAGGGGTGGCCGACACCATCGAGACATCGCGCGGAACCCTCATACAGATGCAGCCCTCGCGGTTCCGCAAGGCGCTGATGCCCGAATGCGTTACCATGCGCAGCGGCCGCTACTTCACTGTCAGGCAGATGAATTCCACCCAGACGCGCCTGTCGAGGCTGGGAATCTTCAACGCCATCAACATCGACGTGATGCCCGACACGACGGCCACCGAACCGACTCTGAATGTGGAAATCGGCTGCACGTTCGACACCCCCCTGGAGTTCTCCGTCGAGCTTAACGCCAGCTCCAAGTCAAACAGCTACATCGGCCCGGGAGCGCAGGTGGGCATCACCAACCGCAACCTTTTCGGCGGCGGCGAGCAGCTGGGCGTGACCCTGACGGGCAACTATGAGTGGCAGACCGGCAAGGGGGCCTCCTCGCTGTTCAACTCCTACGAGGTCGGGGTGACCACGACCCTCTCCATACCCCGCATGCTCGCCCCCGGCTTCATCAAGAGGCGAAACCGCAACCTCAACTGGACGCGTTTCTCGCTCAACGCCGACCTGCTAAACCGTCCCCACTACTTCAAGATGGCGCAGTTCAACCTGTCGTTCAGCTACGACTGGCAGTCGTCGCGCTACTCATCCCACACCCTGACCCCCTTCAAGCTCACCTACACGAAGCTGATGAAGACCACGGCCGACTTCGACTCGATAATATCGCAGAACCCGGCCATCGCCCTCAGTTTCATGAGCCAGTACATCCCGCAGCTGTCATACACCTACACCTACGACCGCAACTACGGCCCGGACAACACCTTCAACTGGACCTTCACGGCCCAGGAGGCGGGCAACCTCTTCTGGTCGGTCTACGAGCTGTGTGGCAAACATGGTGAGAAGAAGCTCTTCGGCACCCCCTTCTCGCAGTTCATCAAGGGAACCACACAGGTTGTCTACGGCCGTCGGCTCTGGGGCGACAACTGGCTTGTGAGCCGCGTGGCCCTCGGGGCGGCCTACGCCTACGGCAACTCCTCGCAGGTGCCGTATTCCGAACAATTCTATGTCGGGGGAGCCAACTCCATCCGCGCATGGACCGTGCGCGCCCTCGGCCCCGGCTCATACCGCGCCCCCGCCGACCAGCGCAACGGCTATTTCGACCAGACAGGTACATTCAAGTTCGAAATCAACACCGAATACCGCTTCCCGATAGTCGGCCCGCTCCACGGCGCCGTCTTCATCGACGCGGGCAATGTATGGCTCCTCAAGAAAGACCCCCTGCGTCCCGGCGGCGAGCTGAAAGCCTCCACCTTCCTCAAGGACATCGCCCTCGGCACCGGTGTCGGCCTCCGCTTCGACATCTCCATGCTGATACTCCGCGCCGACCTCGGCATCGGCATCCACGCCCCCTACGACACCGGCAAGAGCGGCTACTACAACATGCCCTCCTTCAAGAACTCCCTCGCCTTCCACCTGGCCATCGGCTACCCCTTCTGACCGCCTCCCGGGGGCTGCTCCCCCGCCCCTCCTCCTCAAGCTTTACCCTGTCTCTTATAAAAAAATAACAGCCCACAAGACCCAAGCGCGGCGCGGATGG
>CAMWVQ010000091.1 GCA_947177635.1 uncultured Porphyromonadaceae bacterium
TCAGCCTCGGTTTCGTGGGCTCGTATTTGTGTATAAGAGACAGGATAGTGGCCGGGAGGAGGGGCCGGGAGGAGGGGCGACTAATCTTTGGAATCCTCTTTAATCTTTGGGTTCCTCCTTGAGGAGGTTGTCGATGTTCTCGATGTAGTCGAGGGAGTCGTCGAGGTAGAAGGCGAGTTCGGGGACTTTGCGCAGCTGGAAGCGGACTTTCTGGCCGAGGTCGTAGCGGATGGTCTTGGCGTTGCGGGTGAGGTTCTCGAGGATTTCGGGAGCCTTGGAGGAGGGGAAGACCGAGAGGTAGGCCTTGGCGATGGAGAGGTCGGGGCTGATGCGGACGGCCGAGACTGAGATGATGATTCCGTGGGTCTTGGCGGTCTGGAGCCGCAGGATTTCGCTCAGTTCTTTCTGTAAGAGGCGTGCTATCTTGGCTTGACGGGTAGTTTCCATAATGTTGTTTTTTTATGCGTGGGTTGTGTCTGTCTTTATTTGATAATAACACGGTTGGGGAGCGCAAAGTTACGGAAAAGCGGCCAAACTTCGGGCGGTTTTCGTAACTTTGTGGCTCAAAAGCGAAAACAGATGGAGAAAAAGACCATACTTGACATGGGCCGCGACACTGTCGAGGGGTATCGCCGAAAGAAGAAGATACCCCTGGTGGTCGTGCTTGACAATATACGGAGTCTCAACAACATAGGGTCGGTGTTCAGGACATCGGACGCGTTCCGTGTGGAGCGGCTCGCGCTATGCGGCATCACCGCCACGCCTCCCTCGGTGGAGATTCACAAGACAGCCCTCGGGGCTGAGGACTCGGTGGAGTGGAGTTACCACGCGTCGACCGCCGACGCGGTAAGGGAGCTGCAGGCCGAGGGTTACAAGGTCTGCGCCCTGGAGCTTGTCAAGGGGGCGGTAAGCCTGGAGGAGTTTCCCGTGGAGCGCGACGGCAAGTATGCCATCGTGGCGGGCCACGAGGTCGACGGGGTGGCCCAGGAGGTCGTGAACCTCTGCGACGGGTGCATAGAGATTCCCCAGGAGGGGACGAAACACTCGCTGAATGTGGCGGTGTCGACCGCCCTGGCCATATGGCATTTCTTTCTTGGACTGCGGTGAGGCAGTCGCGGAGTGATGATTTTCATAAATTATGAAGACAGATGAGATAAAGGGCCACGGCGCGATGCTGGGGGCCGAAACGATGTGGGGGCTGAGTGCCCCGGTAGGGAAAGCCGTGCTGGCTTCCGGAATCGCCCCGCTGTTGCTGACAGAGTTCAGGATGCTGGGGGCGGCGGCGTTGTTCTGGCTTGTCTCCATTTTCACGAAGAAGGAGGAGGTCAGCCACCGCGACCTGCTGAGCATGTTTTTCGCGTCGTTGCTCGGCATAATGTTCAACCAGGGGATGTTCATCTTCGGGCTTAGCCTGACATCCCCGGTCAACGCGTCGGTGATCACCACCAGTTCGCCGATAATCACGATGGTCATCGCGGCGTTGTTTCTCGGCGAGCCTGTCACGAGGCTGAAGGCGGGAGGGGTCTTCGTCGGGGCCATCGGGGCGTTCATCCTCATAGCGGGAGGCTCCGGGGCCGCGTCGGCCGGACAGCCGTCGAGCGTCTGGGGCGACCTGCTCTGCCTGGGGGCGCAGGTGAGCTTCGCCTGCTACCTGGTGTTCTACAAACGGCTGACGGCGAAATATTCGCCGGTTACGCTGATGAAGTGGATGTTCACCTACGCGTCGATATGCGTGATTCCATTCTCCTACAATGAGATGGCCGCGGCCGACTGGGGCGCGATAAGCCGCGAGACCATCGCGGGGATAGCGATGGTGGTGGTCGGGGCTACTTTCGTGAGCTACATACTGTTGCCTGTCGGGCAGAGATACCTGCGCCCGACAATCACCAGCATGTACAATTATGTGCAGCCGGTGATTGCGTCGGTGGTGGCGGTGTGCTGGGGGCTTGACGGCTTCAACCTTATGAAGGGGGCGGCGATAATCCTTGTCTTCGCCGGGGTCTTCATGGTAACCAAGAGCAAGAGCCGCGCCCAGCTTGAGGCGGAGAGGGGAGAAGAGAGGGGGAGAGAGGGAAGAGAGAGGGAGTGTGTGAATAAGGTCGGCTGACGGCTACTTGAAGGCATCTGGAGGCCCTGACACAAACAGCTCGATTGACCCGGCGCCGGTGCGTGTGTAGCCGATGTTTATCATTTTGTTGTTGCTCCCCGGGATGTTCAATATCTGGGTGTAGATATTTCCGGCGGAATACTCCTCGACGGTGTTGGAGGCGAGTTTCTTGTCCTCTTCGACTTTTTTCTCTATTTCTTTGACCAGGGCGGGGTCGTTGGCCACGCTGATTCCCCGGAAGTAATTGCCGGTGGAGTTGATGATTGATACCTTGGCCTGGGGGTTGGTGCGGCGGTTCTCCCTGGCGCGTATGAACAGCTCCTGGAGGGCGTCCTCGACATCCTCTTTGTGGATGAGGTATCTCCGGGCCACCGCGCCGAGCAGGGCGTGGTGGCTCAGGAATACCGGTGTTTTCGCGTCTTCGTTCATTCGGGGTGTATGAAAGTGCTGTTTCTGAAAAAATACGCTTGGCGGCGGGTGTTTGTGGCCCGCTTCCTGTCATATAGACGTGCAGCCACTTGCCGACGTTACACGGCGGCGGCGTTTTTTGCGTTTTTTCTTGACGCGCATCCTCTCAGGATGGCGCAAAGGCCCGCAGCCTGGGCGGTTGCGGGCCTTTGTGTCAGGTTGACATGTCGGGGGTGTCAGGTCACTTGGCGACCCTCTCAAGCCATTTGACCATGCAGAACATCACGGCCATCGATATGAAGCAGACGATGGCGAAGACGCTCCAGGTGGCCGACAGGGAGATGCTCTGGTACATCACCGCGCCGAGGAAGAGGCAGGCGTTGCCGACGGCGGTGGCGCCGAGCCAGCAGCCCTGCATGAGGCCCTGGAGATGGGCGGGTGCGACTTTGGAGACGAACGACAGTCCGAGTGGCGAGATGAACAGCTCGGCCACGGTCAGGATGAAGTAGACGCTGAAGAGAATCCAGGGGGTAACGCGTTCGGCGGCGGGAACGGGTGCACCGTCAAGCGAGGCCTGTGAGGGGAGCCCGAGGGAGGCCACGCACATCACGATGTAGGCCAGGGCGGCGATACCCATACCGATGCCGATTTTCTTGGGGGTGGAGGGCTCTTTGCCTCTGGCGGCCAGGGCGGAGAACACCCACATGACGATGGGGGTGAGGAACACCACCACGAAGGGGTTGATCGACTGGAAGATTTCGGCCGAGAGGGAGAGGCCGAAGAGGTTGAGGTCGGTGTAGTCCTTGGCGAACATGGTCAGCGTGAGGCCGTTCTGGTGGAACGAGAACCAGAAGAAAATCACGATGCCGAAGACGGCCATGAGGGCCATGATGCGCTGCTTGATTTCCTTGGCCGACTGGCGGATTTCAGCCTTCTCGACTTCGCTCTTGGCGGAGGAGGCGGCTTTCTTGGCCCCGGGGGTGGGGAGGGATTTCTTGAAGAAGAGGAAGATTGCCAGGGAGATGAGCATCGCCACGATGGCCACCGAGAAGGCGTAATGGAAGCCGGTGTTGAAGGCTTCGAGGTAGTTGCGGGCGAAGTCCTCGAGTGTGGCGAGGTTTACCTCTGTCTGCGATACCTGGTTGGCGTATTCGAGGAAGAGGTCGCTGTCTACCTCCCTGCCGGCGAGCAGCGAGTTGCAGAGGCCGGGAAGGTCGGCGTTGTAGGCGTAGCCCTGCATCTTGACGAAGGTGTTGCGCACCCATACGGCGATGAAGGGGGCGATGCAGCCGCCGATGTTGATGAACATGTAGAAAATCTGGAAACCGGAGTCGCGCTTGTCGCTGTATTTGGGGTCGTCATAGAGCTGGCCCACGACAGCCTGGAGGTTTCCTTTGAAAAGACCGTTGCCGAACGCGATCACCAGCAGCGCGCCCAGGGCGATCCACTGGGTGGTGATGAGGGCGGGAACTGCCAGGAGGGCGTAGCCCAGGCACATCACCACAAGGCCCGCGATGATGGTGCCTTTGTAGTTCTTGGTCTTGTCTGCGATCACGCCGCCCACAAGGGCGAGGATGTAGATGGCGCAGTAGAATGTCGAGTAGAGCGCGCCGGCCTGACCTCCGTCGAGGTCGAACTTCGACATGAGGAACAGCGTCAGGATGGCCATCATGACGTAGAAGCCGAAGCGTTCGCCCATGTTGCTCAAGGCCGCCGGAATCAATCCTTTGGGTTGGTTCTTAAACATAGCAGTTGGTTGGAATTGGTTTGTTATTTGGTTTGTCTGTTGTCAGTCTTGAGGCTCTCACCCCTTTTTCGCGTCTTGCAGCTCCTTGAAGGCCAGGGCGTAGACGCGTATCTGCTTTATCATCGCCAGCAGGCCGTTGGAACGGGTGGGGGAGAGATGTTCCGACAGGCCGATGCGGTCGATGAAGTAGAGGTCTGCGTCGAGGATTTCCTGCGGGGTGTGGCCCGACAGGACATCTATCAGCATGGATATTATGCCCTTGACGATGATGGCGTCGGAGTCGGCGGTGAAGTTGACCTTCCCCAGGTCGTCGAGGGTGGCGTCGAGCCACACGCGGCTCTGGCACCCTTCGATGAGGCGCGAGGGGGTCTTGAGCTTCTCCTCGATGGGGGGGAGGGAGTTGCCCAGGTCGATTATGTAGGCGTAACGGTCCATCCAGTCGTCGAGACCGGAGAGCTCGTCGATTATCTCGTCTTGCTTTTCGTTGATGGTCATATGCTTAGTCGTTTTTTCGTTGTGGTTAAGGGCGCGGGGTCTTCAGATTTTCCCATCCTCGCGGTAGAGGAGGTTGAGCACTACCTGGGTCACTACGCGCAGGGTCTCGCGGTCGATTGCGGCGAGATTGTCGGAGGTGGTGTGCCAGGTCGGGTTGAAGCTCCCGGTGTGGGGGTTGTAGCTCTCGATGATGTCGACACAGGGGATGCCCGCCTGGTTGACATAGAGGTGGTCGTCGATGACCGAACCTCCCATAGAGTTGGGGAAACGGTCGGCGTGGCCGGAGGCGTTGGCCAGTGCCCAGATTTTGTCGACGACCCTCTTGGCGTAGGTCTGTGAGATATGCTCGCGGTGGAAGATGGCGTCTTTCCCCCCGACCATGTCGAGCAGCACGCCATACATCGGGCGGTCGGTGGAGGTGTAAGGCATCTCCTCGACCCATTTCTGGGTGCCGAGACACCAGCTGTCCTCGTCGCCGCCTCCGGAGCGGCCGGAGTCCTCCAGGTCGACCAGCAGCAGGTCCACGCCGATGCTGTCGGGCCGCGCCTTCTGCAGGCAGCGGGCGGTTTCAAGCAGCACCGCCACTCCTGAGGCCCCGTCGTTGGCCCCGTCAATCGGGGTGGCGCGGTTCTCCTCCCCGGGGTCTTCGTCGGCCCAGGGGCGTGTATCGTAATGGGCCAGCAGCAGCACGCGGTCTTTGGCTCCGGGATTGATGCGTCCCAGTATGTTGTAGGCTGTCATCCTCTCCCCCTTCCAGGTGGAGACGGGCGCCTGCTGCAAGGTCACGGTGTCGACACCGTAAGCCTTGAGCATCTCAGTGAGATAGCGGCGGCAAGCAGCGTGTCCCTCCGAGCCGGGGTTGCGCGGGCCGAAACCGACCTGCGTCTCCACGAAGCCGAATAGGGAATCGGCGTCAGCCGCCACCGGGGCCATCAGCACCCCCCCGACGGCCTCGGAGCCGTCGCCCCCGCCATCAGTGATGCCGCGTCCATCGCCGCCGGTGCCTGCCGCCTTTCCGCCGCAGGCCATCAGTCCGACAGCCACCGCCGCCACCATCGCCCAAACAAATTTCTTCATCATCAAAAAACGTAATTTTATCCACAGGGGCGTTCTCCGCCGGAGTCCTTTCCCCGCTTCAATTCACAAAGATAAGATGAATTTACAAAAACAACAAAAGATTGTCTCTAAATTAATCGACTACCTCTCTCCAGATGATTTCGTCTTGATTGAATCCTGCGTCTATGATCCAATAATTATCAATGAGGAGATTGGACAAGGCAGAACTGGAATCACTACCTTCTGCAAATCCAAGCACCTGACAATTATCGATATCATAATCTTCATCGGGAGCAATAGTCTTGCCTTCTGTAGTATAAAATCATTAGTGTCCACTAAAAAATCATAAGAGTTCTTTGAAATTATTGAAATTCA
>CAMWVQ010000092.1 GCA_947177635.1 uncultured Porphyromonadaceae bacterium
GGTGGGAGGAGGGGTGGGCGGTGTAGTGGCGGCGCATGCGGCGGAAGTCGCGGTGGGCGCGGAGTATGGCCGAGGCGTTGGGGAGGTCGAGGGTGAGGATGAACTTTCCCCAGGCGATGGTGTCGAGCAGGCGGCGGCGGAAGAGGGCGGCGCGCAGGTCGGCGGCGGGGAGGTTCTTGTGGAGCAACAGCAGGTTGTTGCGGAAGTTGAGGTAGGTCTTCCGGGGGTTGGCGGCGGGGAGCGAGCCTCCGCCGAGATGGTAGACGTGGCTTGCGGGCACACACCAGAGGGTGTGGCCCATCAGGGAGAGCCGCCAGCAGAGGTCGATTTCCTCCATATGGGCGAAGAACCGCTCGTCGAGCCCTCCGGCTTTCTCATACAGCTCTGTCCTGACCATGAGGGCCGCCCCGGTGGCCCAGAAGACCTCGGCGGGGGTGTCATACTGGCCGTTGTCCTCCTCCACGGTGTCGAAGATGCGCCCGCGGCAGTAGGGGTAGCCGTTGCGGTCGATGAAGCCTCCGGCCGCGCCGGCGTATTCGAATTTATGTTTCTCCTTGTAAGACAGAATCTTGGACTGGCATGCCGCCGCGCCGGGATGGGCCTCCATGAAGTCATACAGGGGGGTGAGCCATCCGGCCGGGGTCTCGACGTCGGAGTTGAGCAGGAGGGTGTAGCGGTAGCCGGTCTCGCGGAGGGCGCGGTTGTAGCCTCCGGCGAAGCCGAGGTTCTCATCGAACGCCAGGAGTTTCACCTGGGGGAACTCGCGGCGCAGCAGCTCGCGGGAGCTGTCGGTGGAGCCGTTGTCGGCCACTATGACGTCGGCGATGGCCGGGTCGGTGTTGGCCACGACGGAGGGGAGGAACTCCCTGAGGAGCTTCTCGCCGTTCCAGTTGAGTATGATTACGGCTACAGGTTTCATGTTGTCAGGCTTTTTGTCCGTTCATTTCGAATGTCACGGGGTGTTTCCACCGTTTGTGTGACCATAGCCACAAGGCGGGGTTCTCGCGGATGTTTTCCTCCAGCAGGCGGGCGTAGAGGTCGGTCAGGGCGAACTCCCGCGAGAGGTCGGCCTCCATCGGGGTCACATCTATATGGTAGCGGCCGCGCCCCGTCTTTGACATGTGCCAGTAGACAGGGAGGGCGTCAAGGCGTCGGCAGACGGTCTCGGTGCCGGTGATGATGGCGGTCGGGCGGTTGAGGAAGCTGACCACGTGGATGGTGTCGCCGTGGCTCGGTTTCTGGTCGCTCATGAACCCGGTGACAGTCGGCATGCCCTCCTTGCGGTAACGCAGCAGGTCGAGGAAGGAGCGGCGTTTGGGCAGCGAAACCGCCCCGAACCGCCCCCGTATGCGCAGCATCAGGGCGTCGAACCATTTGTCGCGCAACGGCCTGTAAATCTGGCAGAACTCGGCGTCTTCACCTGCTTTGAGGCGGCTCCACAATGTGATTGAGGGCGCCCACTCCCAGTTGCCGATATGGGCGAAGTAGCATACCACGGGGCGGCCGTCGGCGAGGGCCTTGTCGATGACCTCGACCCCCGAGAATGTCATCCGCCGCCTCATCTCGCGGTCGGAGACATGGAGGAGCTTCAGGGTCTCGACGATGTAGTCGGCGAAGTTGCGGTAGAAGCTGCGTTCGATGCTCCGCAGCTCCTTCCGGCTCTTCTCCGGGAAAGACCCCTCGAGGTTGCTGCGGACAGCCTTCCTGCGGTATCCCGCAAGGTAATACAGCACCACAAACAGCATGTCGGCCACCCCGTATAACGCCCAGAACGGCAACCGCGCCATCGCAGCCGTAATCCACCCCAACGGCCTGTGTCTCCAGTCAGCTTGCCTCTCTTTGATGTCGGTGTCGCTCATATGTCAATCGGTGTATATCAGCCCGAGATATTCCACGAAGTCGCGTTCTTGCTCTTTGAGGATGTCTCTGCGGTGCCTGAGCCTGGCGATGATATCCTCGTTGTCAAGTATGACGAAACCGGGGTCAATTTGGGCGTAATATGGAAAACGATTTTTTGAATTTGAGTCGGCAAAAGTGACCGCCATATTTTCGGGAATGCTGTCGATGTGTTTGAATATTTTACTGCACTCAAGGTGTCTGCGCACTGATGGCACACCGAAATCCTTCTTGACGAGGTAAAGCTGAAACAGCGCGAGGGCCACTGCGCGGGCGGATGAGAGAGACAGCTTTTTTGGCCATTGCTGGGTCGCTATCCGCATGTCGCCATGCAAAGGGGTAGACACCCAGCCTTCGATGTAGTCAAGAAAATGGGCGAATGCCTTGCGTTGGCCTGACAGTGAATTGGTGGTGAAGTAATTGGAGTATGTTGTGACCCAGAACCAATGCGTCAGGTCATAGATTCTGCGTGCCGATGGGAAGGGTTCTTTCATAAAGAAAACCGACAGGAAGACGAGCTGGGCGGTGTAGGGGAGAAGGCGGTGGTCGATGACATTCAGTTCGTGGTACAGAAACTCAACAGCCCTTATGATGGCTCCCGACATTTTCTTGATTGTGTCGGGGAAGTCATGACGGCCAGAAATGCTTTCTATGTCGGTGTCGATATACAGGCGGTTGTCAAAGGCGCTTTGGTAGCATCTGAAAATGATGTCACGGGAGATGTTTTCGAAGTTATATTTTTCGAGCTGTCTGATGACATGGTCAATCTCCATAGAGAAATTGAAATCTTCTTTGAAGCTGAGGGCGTTGACTTTCCAGTCGTCGGATATGTCGGTTCCTTTTGAGTTTATCCTGGAGAAGATGTTGACAGCATCTTTGAGGGCGGCTCCCTCCACCTCAATCACGGCCAGTTTGTATTCGACAAGTATGCGCGAGAAGGAGTCTGCGCGGTCGAGATACAAGTCGAGCTGGCGAGAGTCGGGTATGGCAGGTTCTAGGATGTTACGGGTGTATTGTCTGAACTCACTCGTGCTTGACAATATGTATACAGGCACTTGCCAAGGCCTGATGTTTCCCCCCGAGGTGTGTATGAATTCCTCTTCCTTGAGGTCAAGGTAGAGGTTGAAAAATTCGTTGCGCATCCGCTCGTCGTATTCGAGGCCGGATGTGTTAGGGTTGTTGAGGCAGCCGAACAGGGTCGACAGACGCTGACATCCGTCCAGGACATATGATTTGGGTTCCTTGAGGTCGGGCAGAATGAAGCCGCCGACTTTCCGGTCGCGATTCCAGGTGGGGAGGGTGCGGGGTCGCCACAGCAGTATCGAGCCGATGGGGTAGCTTTTGCTGATGCTGTCAAACAAATCTACCACCTGCTTCCGTTTCCATACAAATTCCCGCTGGAAAGGGGGCACCTGTATGATGCCGTCGCGAAGATTTTCGAGAAGGCTTGACAGGGAACGTATCTGGGTCTGAATCTGGGTGCGCATGTCGGGATGTGATGGCTTTTGCCGGGTTTTACAAAAGTTTCTGGATAGTCGAGGCGAGGCTTTTCAGCTCATCGGGGTTGTCCTGGTGTTGGAGTAACTCATTCAAGGATGTCTGGTTTGTCTTGCCGTTATCAAATCCTTTGGGGAAGGATTTTTTGAATGAGGGCAGGTCGTAACCTTTGGATAGCGTCGAGAAGTTAGGATCGGTGACATCTGAGTAGAAATCTTGTTGCTCATTTGGCAGTAGGCTTCTGATGTTGTCGCCCGATGGGGTAATCTCATTTTTCTTGCCGTCAGGCACATCTCCCCTGAATCCGCCTCCAATATTGAAAAAATCGCGTTGGCGTGGTGTCAGGGCTTTGAAGGCGTTGAGCCATTCTCTGTTTTTGTCGGCGGCAGGGAAGCAATCCGCTGGGAGGTAGTTTTCCATACACCGCTTTTCAAGTATGTGGAAATTCACATTTATGGAGCGGAGATAGGCTTTCAGCGATTCATATTTGGTGATGTCATGTCCTTCATACCTGCGATCGCCGTCGAGAATCACAAAGTGGCGCAGGAATTTGGAGCGTCCACTATGTTGGGTCACTTTCCCCTCCAGGTAGTTTCTGATATTGGTGCATCCGCCTCCGGTGGCGAACGTGAGCATCAGGTTATGGTAGGCTGACACGGCGTCTGAGTCGGATGGCAAGTATGAGCGCATGCATGCAAGTGTCAGCGGGGAATCGTTTGTTCCGTTCTCCAGCACTATCTCCAGCGGCGTGGCGACATATGTTATCGCCTCATCCACGCTGAATATCTTGTCGCGGTGGATGTTGCTCGCGTCGTTTATGACCTTGCAGTCTGGCTCTTCCATATCGCCAATCAGGGATGCAGCGATGGAGTCTTCAATCACTTGTATGTCAGACTGGTCGAGCCAGCTGATGTAAGCCGACACATCCGATACAATCGAGATGGAGTGGCGTTTGCGTATTATTGTCTTTATGAGATAGTTGACATCGCTCTTGTCGGCGGGGTGTCTGAAAATCTCGTCGCACAGCCTGACTTTCATTCTCCCTGCGCCTCCTCGCGCGTGAGCTGGGCGCGTCGGAGAGCCAATGACTCTTCCAAGGTTTCTTTGAATACCTTTTCGGGCCATCCTATGACGGAGCCGTCAGGATTCACTTTGACTCTGCGGATTGAACTCCTGTTTTTTTCAGGGTCGAAATCCACATAGTATAGCGCGAGAGATTTGTTCGGGAGTTTTCCCTCGGCCACAAGCTTGCGCAGGCGGAGGATGAAGTTGACCGAATGTGACTCTATCAGAAAACTTTTCTGACCTTCGGAGCGAACGGCTTCCTTGGCTATGAACTCGGCCATTTCTCCGTGGGCTTCTGGGTGGAGGTGGGTCTCCGGCTCCTCGTAGATATACAGGTGGGGGAAGGATATTTCAGTGGCGGCGCTGACTATGACGGGAAGCGATTGGGCGATGCCCGCACCCCCGTCAATGATGTTGTTACGCAGGTCTGAGTGGCGGAGCATCAGGCTGAAAAACGGGTCGCGGCTGGCGTCCACCTCGATTCCCCAGCCGTCAAATGTCTCTTCATACCATCGGGAGACCTTCTGTAGCAATTCTCCGTTATGGTTGATAAAGTCGTCGACCAGCTGGCGGTAAGCGGACATGCCGCCTGACAGCTGTTCGTTTTCAGACGCTGTCATAGAGAAGTATCCATCGCGAGGGTAGTCCCTGATTGATTTCAGATACTTGATGTCGAAGTTGAGGCTGGGAGAGAGCTGGTCGATGGAGTCAATCGTGGTGCCGTCGTGTAGTGTTCCGGAGGCATGTTCCAGCTTGGTGCGTGGCTTGCCAGCGTTTTCCACGAAAAAGCTGATTTCGGCGGTCACGCCCTCCTGTGATATCCGCAGGTCGACGCTTTTCGAGCCGCCCCGCCCGTAGACTACATCGCGGTAGTCCTCACATATCCGCAAACCGTCGGAAGCCTTGTCGAAAAGCTCGCCCTGGTTGTTTTTGCCGTCAAGGATGTTTTTTATCAACACCGGCAGTTTGAGCAACGCGCTTTTGCCGACATTGTTTTTGCCGAACACCACGGTGACAGGAGCCAGTGACATCTCCTGTTGTTCGGCGAATATCCGGTAGTTTGTGAAACTAAGGGTGCGGTTCATATTAAAATCATTTGGTGATGATTATGGGTATGGTTGCCTGAAGCGCAAATTTACGCAAAAAAAGTCAGTTGTGCCACCTCGGAGATTATAAATCCGTTCACCGGACTTGCAGAAAATGATTCCTGTATGGTCAGGGGTTGAGGGTGGCG
>CAMWVQ010000093.1 GCA_947177635.1 uncultured Porphyromonadaceae bacterium
ACTTCCAGATTGTGAAGTGCTTCCGCGACGAAGACCTCCGCGCCGACCGTCAGCCTGAGTTCACCCAGATTGACTGCGAGATGAGCTATGTCAACCAGGAGGATGTAATCTCCCTCTTCGAAGGCATGGCCAAACACCTCTTCAAGGAACTGCGCGGAGTTGAAATAAACGAGCCATTCATCCGCATGCCTTGGGCAGAAGCAATGCGCCTTTATGGCTCAGACAAGCCCGACCTGCGCTTCGGTATGGAATTCGTCGAACTGATGGATATCATGAAAGGCCACGGCTTCGGCGTCTTCGACAGCGCGGCCTACATCGGCGGCATATGCGCCAAGGGTGCTGCCGGATACACCCGCAAACAGCTTGACCAGCTCACTGAATTCGTAAAGCGTCCCCAGATTGGGGCGAAAGGCATGGTCTATGCCCGTGTTGAACCCGACGGTACCGTCAAGTCATCCGTTGACAAGTTCTACTCACAGGAGGTGCTCCAGCAGATGAAGCAGGCTTTCGCCGCCGAACCGGGCGACCTCATACTGATTCTCTCGGGCGACGACGCGATGAAGACCCGCAAACAACTCTGCGAGCTACGCCTCGAAATGGGCAACCGCCTCGGCCTGCGCGACAAAAACAAGTTCGCTTGCCTCTGGGTGGTCGACTTCCCGATGTTCGAATGGTCTGACGAAGAACAGCGCCTGATGGCAATGCACCACCCGTTCACTCATCCCAAGGATGAAGACATCCCCCTGCTCGACTCAAAACCCGAAGAGGTGCGCGCAGACGCATACGACATGGTTGTCAACGGCGTCGAGGTCGGCGGCGGCTCAATCCGTATCCACGACTCAGCCCTCCAGGCCAAGATGTTCGAGATACTCGGCTTCACCCCCGAAAAAGCCCAGGAGCAGTTCGGCTTCCTTATGAACGCCTTCAAGTATGGCGCCCCCCCTCACGGCGGCCTCGCCTACGGTCTCGACCGCTGGGTAAGCCTCTTCGCCGGACTCGACTCGATCCGCGACTGCATGGCCTTCCCCAAGAACAACTCAGGCCGTGACGTGATGCTCGAAGCCCCCGCGCCCCTCGACCAGAAGCAGCTCGACGAGCTTCAGCTCGCGCTCGACCTCAAGGAGAAATAACAACACGCCATCTCACGTCTGACGATGACCAACAGAGAAATAATCGACGCCATCGAAGAGTTCGCCCCACTCTCCCTCCAGGAGAGCTGGGACAACTCCGGGTGGCAGCTCGGAGACCCCTCGGCAAACTGCAGCGGGGTACTGCTGTGCGTTGATGTCACGCCGGACATCATCCGGGAAGCCGTAGCCAAAGGTTGCGACCTAATAGTCTCCCACCATCCCCTGATTTTCCGGGGAGTGAAACAGATTACCGGCCGCGACCGGGTAGAACGCTGCATCTCGCTGGCCCTGCGCGAAGGAATCTCAGTCTATTCCTCCCACACCGCCACCGACTGCGCGCCCGACGGAGTGTCATGGGAAATGGGACGCCGCCTTGGACTGACAGACGCCCAAGGCCTCGACTCTTCAGGCCTGGGCATCATCGGCGACCTGCCGTCAGAGATGTCCTGGAAAGATTTCGTGGCCCTTGTGAAAAAGACATTCGGTGCTGACAGCGTCAAATGCTCCAGGGTACCGTCAGACGGATGGAAGGTCAGCAAAGTGGGCCTCTGCGGCGGCTCAGCTGCGGAATTCCTCCCCCTTGCCATCGCGCGCGGCGCCCAGGCATACGTGACCGCCGACTGCAAGCTGAACCAATTCATCGACCACGCCGACGACATCCTGCTCATAGACTCCGGACATTTTGAGACCGAAGAGTGCACAAAAGAGATTTTTTATCGCGTGATTTCTGAAAAATTTCCTAACTTTGCAGTCTGGAAATCAACCGTTGAGAGAAATCCGGTCGTTTATCTCTGATACGACGCAGGATTCCTCTCCGTAACTTTGTCAAAATTTTCCATCTTTTAGCATGGCCACTGATAAGAACAAATCTGAAAACCTCTCTGTCGAGAGCCGTCTCAACTCACTCTACAAGCTGCAGACGGTACTGACCGAAATCGACCGCATCAAGACCATACGAGGCGAACTCCCCCTCGAAGTCAAAGACCTTGAGGACAACCTTGAGGGACTCCGCACCCGTATCGCCAACTTCAAGGCCGACATCGACAACCTGCGTCAGAAACTCGCCCAGGAAAAAGAGAAAATCGCCGATTCACAAAACAAAATCGCCCGATACAAAGAGCAGCTCGACAACGTGCGCAACAACCGCGAGTTTGACCTCCTCTCGAAGGAAGTCGAATTCCAGACCCTTGAAATCGAGCTCTGCGAGAAACATATCGGCGAATACTCACGCAGCATCGACAACCGCACACGCGACATCGAAGCCACCGAGGAGAAAATCTCCGACACAGAGCATGTGCTGGCCGAAAAACGCGCCGAACTTGAAGAAATCGTCAACGAGACACGCCAGGATGAGGAACGCCTCCGCCAGCAGGCCAAAGACCTCGAACCGATGATTGACGCCCGCACCCTCAGCGCATTCAAACGAATCCGCAAGAACGCCCGCAACGGACTCGGCGTGGTCTACATCCAGCGCAACGCCTGTGGTGGCTGCTTCAACCGCATCCCGCCCCAGAAACAGCTCGAAATCAAGATGCGCAAAAAAATCATCGTGTGTGAATACTGCGGCCGCATCCTCGTCGATCCCGCCATCGCCGGCGTAGGGGAATAAACATCCCGGCCTCGCTCTCCCCAATCCATCAACACCGAAAAGAAACCACGGAGGTGTGTCCTTTCCCCGGAAAATGTCCGGCGTCAGGCCACACCTCCTGATTTTTCAGCCAATGACACGTCTGCCGCTCACCATCGCCATCACTCTCCTGGCCGCCACCTTCACTCCTGAACAGGCGGCAGCAGCCATACCTGCCACGGCCGGAAAGGAAAGCCCACACCTGCGCTTCAAAGGAGTAGACGTTGACTCTTTGGTGATGGCCATATGCAAAGAACACGGACTCAGACGCATAGGTGGCATATGGAGCGCGACAACCGATGGAGCCTCGGTAGGCATCGTCCCAGCAAAAGCCTGGCACAAAACCACAGGCATAGCTCCCCCCGAAAAAGAACGAACCCTCACCGAACAATGGCTGATGATACTTCTCGACAGCCCAGATCCTCGCCTGCAACCCGGAACACTTATGGGATGGCTGACCCCGGCTGCCAAGCCAGACCACTACAACGCCCACATATTCACCCGACACAACAATGCCACACTCTCATCACCACGACAATTCGTGCTGCATATCGTCGACGACGGCCATATGACGATGAGAGCCATCCACAAAGGAATCGAAATAAACCCGTGGCGACTGCTTCCCTACATGCTAAGAGGCAGCCTCAAATACCGCGACGACACCCCGCCCGACCTGGACGGATTCCTTAAAAAATGGCCCGTTCCACACAACCCGCAGAATCCCCGCTACCTCTGACCCACCTCACACCTACCCGTCACAATGACCACACTACGGAACCTGGCGATAATTGCAACCCTCCTGACACTCTGCCCTGCAGCGGCCGACAGAGTCGTCACAACACGCAAGAACCTGAAACCCGCAGAGACCGCCCCGACACCTGAAACAAGCCACACATACGACACACTGGTTTCCCCCACCGGAGCCGTCCGATTCTGCGGCTATGAAAAAACCATCCGGGCAAGCAAAGAGACCCTCTTCATCGAAAACAAAACAGACTCCGCAATATCATCAATCAGCCTGACGATAGAATACATCGACAACGCCGGACGTCAGATTCACCGACGCTCACTCAGGCAGACAACCGACATCCCACCCCATCAGACACGACGATACGACATCCGCTCCTGGGACACCCAGAAAACATACTACTACAAAAACGGAGAACAACCACGCAAATCCGCCACCCCATACGACATCAGAATCACAACCGACACAATCTTCATCCAGCCATGCACCCGATAGACCACATCAAGAGCTTCGCCCGTATGACCCCAGAACTGGAAGCCACCCTGCGCGGCCTTATGAAAGAACAATCCTTCAGGAAAGGAGACACCATACGCGGGGCAATCAACCTCACAAACTACAGCTACTACATCAAGCATGGCGCAGCCCGTGTCTACGTCACCAACGGCGGAAAAGAACACACCCTCTCATTCTCCTTCGACGACGAATTCATCATCGCCACACAACAGTCAATCAAAGACGACCCCGACACAATAGCCATACAATTCCTCGAACCCACCGAAATCATCTACCTGCCACATCTCAAAGTAAAAGACATCCTGACCGATTCCACGACCGTAGAAACCACCTCCTCACTACTGTTTCTCAACGCAGCCCTAATCCGCTACACCAACTTCCTCGAAGAACGACTCCACATCATGCAGACCTACAATGCCACACAACGCTACCAATGGGTCATCAAACGCCATCCACGCATCCTCGAGACCGCACCCGCCACCCAGATAGCCTCCTATCTCGGCCTGACCAAAGAAACCCTCTACCGCATCCGCAACAACAAATACTGACCCACCCATACTGAAACTCTCACCCTCCGTCCATACCATCCCCAACTATTCTCACATCCCACAATTCCCCATAACTACCCATAACTACCCATAACTACCCATAATTACCTAAGTTTCCATCATTCCTCCAAGCCCTCCCAATCCTCCCACAAAGCCCAACCTCTACATATAATATACATAGCCGCCTAATATACATAGCCGACGAGTCCGGTGCCCGAGCGAAGCGAGGGAAAAAAATCCCCCGATACCCCCAAATATTCCAATACATTCCTCCCCCCATTCCTATCCCTCCTCCCATTCCTCCCATTCCTCCCATTCCACTTCCTCTTCCTCCCCCATTCCCCCTGACCCAATCCTCCCACAATTCCCAGGCCTCCCGGAGTTCCCGCCAGGGCCATCGGCGGGGAACCGCCGTGTGTATGCCGGTGAGACCGGGCGAAAGGCTAGAGGCAGAATGGTATAGAGCGGGCTGGAGGAGAGATGGGGAGAATGAGTATAACGGCGGAAGAGGGAGAAAAAAAGGGAGAGGAAGAGGGAGTGGGAAAGGAAAAGGAGGAGGAAAAGGGAAGGAGAGGGGAGGTTGGCGGCCAGTGGGGCGGCCGGGATGGAGATGGGATGGGGTGAGGGACAGGGATGGAACCGGGGTGGATGGGACCGCCGGGAAACAGCAAGCCCCGGCAGCGTTCGGCTGTCGGGGCTTG
>CAMWVQ010000094.1 GCA_947177635.1 uncultured Porphyromonadaceae bacterium
TATCACCTCCCCCAACGATATTCCCCGCCCCATCCCAGGTTTCAACATGATGGCCTCTTTCAGCTGGATAAACAACAGCGCCGTCACCTCCGAGAATTCCCCCGTGCGCATAATAAACACTTCACGCTATTCCGACGACTTCGAATGGGATCTCAACGGACTGGAATACAACACTCTGCCTGACGGAAGCATCGATGTGTTCTTCTCTGAGACCGGACGCCACACCTTCAAACTCACAGGAACCAACGTCAAGGGCTCGCGCACATCAATCAAGGAGTATGAAGTGACCGTCATCAATGAGGATATGTCACGCCTGCCCCTCCTGTCTTATGACCCGGGAGCCGTGACATTCTATGAGCGAGGCGAAATTCCTTGCTTCGACACCGACCCCGACGGGCTCGATTATGTAAGCGGATTCAACCACTATTACCGATGCTTCGCCGAGAAATACCTCCTCCCCGCCGATGTTGACTTCACAGTCTCCGAGATAAGCCTGAACCTGACCAACATGCGCTTTGTCCCCATACAGGATGACACCAAACTGCAGTCTGACGAGTTCTTCTCTGTGTCCTTCTACGGCGCTGACGCTGAGGGCAACCTCGACGAGGACCGACTGCTTGGACGCCATACCGCCCGTATGGGAGCCGTTTTCGGGACAACCGGCATCGGAGGCATGTCTGAAATCCGCGTCATCACCCTCGACTCCCCGGTGAAAATCTCAGGGACAGTATATGTCGCCTTCGAGTTCTCCGACAACATGCAGATTGATGTCTATGACCCCAACATCGGACGCACATTCTTCTCTATGGCTATGCTGCGCCACCAGCACGAGCAGACCACCCTCTTCGGCAAGATGGTCGGCGCTCCGGAGAACAGCCCCGTGGTTCCCGACGGCTCATGGTATCCGGTCGACGCCCTCACCCCTGATGCGAAAGGTTTCGGCCTCAACATCCAGGTATGGGCCGACGCGACACTCGACAGGAGCTCGGTGGCCATCAACAATGACGGACTCGCTGTCTTCGGAGTCAAGTGTGACGGCGGAATGCTGACCGTAAGCGGAACCTCAGAGGGTGAGTACATCGCCATCTATGACCTGGCCGGACGCCAAGCCATCGTTGCCCCCGCCAAGAAAGGCTCCACCACCGTTGACTGCACAGGCCTCGCCGACGGCCCCTACATCGTGTCGACCAACAGCGGAGCGGCCAAGTTCATCCGTTGACAGGGCTTGAACCCCGAATGACCTAATCATAGAACAAAAATAAGGGTACCGGCAGTGTGAATCATCCACTGCCGGCACTTTTTGCCAACAGACATCCCCCCAACCGCGACCACAATATGAAACATTCATTCATAAAGAAGACAGCTTTGGCCGGCTTGCTGTCAATCCCATGCGCAATAAACGCGATGCCTCCCCTCCCGGGAGTAATCACCACCCTGCAGCCCGACGGCTCGGCGATAGAAATCGAACTGCGAGGCGACGAGCATTTCTCATGGGGAGTCACCCCCGATGGTGAAACCCTGATGCGCGGTGACGACGGTTTCTGGGTTCCCGCCGGGAATGAGCAGATACGTGCGGCGGCCGCCAAGGCGCCCCGCGCCAACGCCCCCTCCACACAGGTCGACAACTCATTCCCCACCAAGGGGAAATGCCGCCTGCTGATGCTGCTGGTCAACTTCGCCGATACCCAGACCTCATTTTCCCGGGAGGATTTCGACAATTACATGAACCAGGAGAACTATCTCGGCATCGGTTCTTTCCGCGACTACTACCTTGAGAACTCCTACGGCGCGCTTGACATCGAGACCACCGTCACCCCCTGGATCACCGTCTCCGGACGCAAAATCGACTACGGCACATCCTCTTCGCAGAACCTCGTCTACGAGGCCCTGGAGATTGCCGCCCGGACAATCGACCTGACCCAGTTCGACAATGACGGCGACGGCATTCTCGACGGTCTCGCCGTGATACACCAGGGGACGGGACAGGAGTCAAGCGGCCTGGCGACCGACATATGGTCACACTCTAATGTCGTTTACGGCCGAAAGGTCGGGGGGCTGGAGGTCAGACGCTACACCATCGAGCCTGAGGTGCTTCACGGCGGCATCTCGACAATCGGCGTGATGTGTCACGAGTTCGGCCACAACCTCGGCGCGCCCGACTTCTACGACACCGACTATGCCGGTTCAGGAGGCGAATACCCCGGCACCGGGGTCTGGGACCTCATGGGTTCGGGAGCCTGGAACGGCACATACGGCAACCGCCCGGCCGGAATAAACATGTGGCAGAAAATCCAGTACGGATGGGTGGAGCCTGAACTGCTCGACTCTGACCGCGACATCACGGCTATGGCGGGGGCGACATTCACCCCCGTGGCATACCGGATGAACACCACCGTCCCCGGCGACTACTTCATCATCGAGAACCGCCAGCCGGAGGGGAACTTCGACTCTGCCCTCCCCGGCAGCGGGCTGCTGATTTACCATGCCAACGACGTGATGATTGCCGAGAATGTGGAGTCAAACACCCTCAACAGCAAATTCCCCCAGACCCTTTACACCGTCTGCGCCTCGGCCGGAAGCGACCCCTCAGCATCGACAGCCTCATACGGCAACCTCAACTACGCCCCCTTCCCGGGAGCTTCGGGGAGCCACACCGCGTTCAACGACAACACCCTCCCCTCCTCACGCTCCATATCAGGGCGACTGTCATACCGGGGAATCTCCGGTATCAGCATTGCCGCCGATGGCTCGGCCTCGTTCCGTTTCACGATGGAGGATGCCCCCGACGCGCCCCGGAACCTCAGCGCCACCGCCGTCAAGGGTGTCGTGACCCTCAAATGGGAGATGCCAGAGAGTTCAGACTGGAGCCGGTTCAACATCTACCGCAACGGTATCCTCATCGGGCAAACCACCACTCCGGAATATGTCGACGCATCCCCCTCGGCCTCACGTCTGGTCTACGATGTCGACGCCGAATACTCCTCCGGACTGATTTCCCCCTACTCCACCGTCACCTTGCGCATACCGATGAACAAAGTCGTGTCGGTGACCCCCGAGATGACCGATGCAGGGGTAAGCCTCTGGTGGACGCTCGACACCCGTCTGAGCCGAATGGATGAAAACGCCGGGGGCTCATACCAGGTGGTCGAGCACAACTGCAGCGAAGTAGAGTTCGCCCATCGATTCTCTGCCGACGACCTGATTGCATACAACGGATACAAGATACGGCGTATCGGGTTCATGGCCTACCAGCCGAGTTCAGAGGCGGAATACACCATCCAGGTCTGGAAGGGAGCCAAAGGCTCACTCACCCCGACCCTGGTCTCGCAGCGCGTGGTCAAGGAATTCGGAGCGGGCATCTGGAACCGTGTCCTCCTCACCAGCTCCGCCACCATCTCGAAGGGCTACGACTACTGGATAGGGGTCAAAATCACCGCCAAAAATGGTGTCGGCCAGATGGTGGCCGACAACGGCGACCTGGTTGACGGATATGGCAACCTGGTGCGCGTCGACGGCGGGGAGTGGCATGCCGACTCCAAGGCGTCGGGCAACTATTATCTCGAATGCGAGCTTGCCACGGCTGCTGACGATGCTGTCTCCCCGGTCGGAACGTTCGACTCGTTCGACCCCGAGACCGACCTCTATTATCCCATCGGTTTCGTGGTGACAAGAGACGGCGAACCCATCGCCACCACCTCGTCGCGCTATTTCCTCGACGCCTCACCCCTGAGCGGCACCCACACCTACGGCGTCGCCTCCCTCTACAAAGGGGGCTCGGAATCCACCCCGATTGAGGTGACCGTGGCGACATCCTCGCTGGAGAGTGTCGCAGTGGAAGCCGCCCCGGAGATAATCCGTACCGCCGGGGGGATAACCGTCACCGGTTTCCACGGGGCGGTGAGCGTCTATGACATCTCCGGACGCGCAATGTTCACAAGCGCGGCATATCGAGGGGAGGAGATTCCCCTCTCCCCGGGAGTGTATGTTGTCAGGGCCGGGACATCCGTCGCCAAGACACACGTCAGATAGAAAACATCCCCGACATACACGGTTAAACCTTGACGGGTCGGCCGCGGTTATAATGACATACAAGTTTTGTGACGGATTTGGAGCGATAGTTGCCCGAAATTCGCTAACTTTGCAGGACAAAACTATGATTGAACGTATCGTCATTATAGACCAGGCCGACCCGGTCAGTTTCTACGGGGTCAACAACGCCAACATGCAGCTTATCCGCAACCTCTTCCCGAAGTTGAGGATGGCCGCCCGCGGCTCTGTCATAAAGGTCATCGGCGACGACGCCGAGACCGCGGAGTTCGAGAAGAAAATAAAGGAACTCGAGGCATTCTGCGCCAAGTACAACAAACTCACCGAGGAGGCGATTCTTGATGTCATCAAGGGGGAGAAACCCCGCGACATCAAGAGTGACGACGTGATTATCTACGGCGTCAACGGCAAACCGATTTCGGCCCGCACCCCCAACCAGCAGAAACTCGTCGAGACCTTCCTCCACAATGACCTGACCTTCGCCCTCGGCCCTGCCGGAACGGGTAAGACCTACGTTGCCATCGCCCTGGCGGTGAGGGCGTTGAAAAACCGCGAGGTGAAGAAAATCATCCTCTCGCGGCCGGCCGTGGAGGCCGGCGAGAAACTCGGATTCCTCCCCGGCGACATGAAAGACAAAATCGACCCCTATCTCCAGCCCCTGTACGACGCCCTCGAGGACATGATTCCCGCCGTGAAGCTCAAGGAGTACATGGAGACCAAGGTGATACAGATTGCCCCGCTCGCCTTCATGCGCGGCCGCACCCTCAACGACGCCGTGATTGTCCTCGACGAGGCCCAGAACACCACCACCCACCAGATAAAGATGTTCCTCACCCGCATGGGTATGAACGCCAAGATGGTCATCACCGGCGACGCCACCCAGATTGACCTCCCCCGCTCCACCCAGTCGGGCCTGATCCAGGCCCTGCGCATCCTGCGCGACATCCCGGGCATCGGAAAGGTGGAGTTCGGCAAGAAAGACATCGTGCGCCACGCCCTGGTGCAGCGCATCGTCGAGGCATACGCCCGCGCCGAAGAGGAGGAGAAAGACCGTGGCGCCATACCCCATCCGCCCCCGCCCGCGGCCACGTGTCGTGGTGCGAGGCGCGAGCCCCGCCGCCCGCGGGGGGGGGT
>CAMWVQ010000095.1 GCA_947177635.1 uncultured Porphyromonadaceae bacterium
CCCCCCCCCCCCCCTTTTTTATACTCACCCGCCCACCACCGAGATCTACCCTTCTCGCTTCGTCGGCCGCGTCAGATGGGTATAAGAGACCGGCGCTGCGGGGCGGGGGGCGTCCGGGGGCGACGCGGCGGAGGTGGAGGCGGTCGACGAGGGCGTGGTTGGTGGAGAAGTTCATGTTCTCGTTCTCGGGGAGGTAGGTCAGGGTGATGACGTGGCGGCCGGGGGTGAGGTGGAGCCGGAGGGTGTTGGTCTGGCCCCAGTCGTTCCAGTTGCCGACGCCGCGCTGGGGGAAGACGATGGTGCCGAGGCGGTTGTTATCGACCAGGATGGTGCGGATGGCGCATTTGTTGAGGGTGTTGACGGGGCCGTTGCCGTTGGCGTAGCGGAATTCCAGGGAGTATGTGCCGGCTTCCTTGATGTCGACGCCGATGTGGATGGGGGCTGTCGTGTGGTCGATTTCGGCGAAGCCTGAGCCCCGGTATCCTTTGAGGGGGGAGAGGGGGATGTTGCAGGCTTCGGGGGAGGTTATTTTTGTTGTCTCGACGGGCATCTCGACGGTGATTGCGGTGGCGTTGCTGCGGGGTTCGGAGGCGAATGATTCCACGCCGTTGGTGTCTACGCCGATTACCTGGTATTCGCCGGGGGCGGAGGCGTTCCAGGTTGTCTCGTTGGTTGTGGCCACGCGGTTGCCGTCACGCAGCACCACGTAGTGGTCGATGTATTCGATGGGCTGCCATTGCAGGAGGTTGAGCCTGGGGGTGTTCTCGCGTCCTGCGGGGACCGAGGAGTCGTAGGTGAGCCATGCTATGGGGGTGAGGGGGGCTTTCACGTTGGCGGTCTCGTTGACCTTCATCGGCTGGGGTATGTTGTTGTCCATCACGATTCTGACATCTTGTTCACCTTTGAGGTCGGCGGGGATGAAGGGGGTGTGGGCTTTGCCGTTGAGGAAGAATTTCGAGATGCGGTTGCCGTATCCTTCGATGGAGATGTTCAGCACCATGTCGCGGTAGCGGAGGCCTGTGAGGGTGCGGCGGTCGTCGAGTTCCTTGGGGATGAAGGGCTTGAAGGAGAGGCCGTCGGTTTCGGGGGTGATGCCGAAGAGCATCTTCATTGTCAGGGCGAGGTTGCCTGACAGCGACCAGAGCATGTTGGAGGAGTTGAGTTCGGTAGTGATGTCGCCGTTGTCGAGGTTGAAGTTCTCCTTGTTGGTGGCGAAGAGGGCGGCGGGGCGGAACACGGAGCCTAAGCCGAGCATCACGCCGCGCGAGTTGGCGGCTTTCGCGTTGGCGAGGGTCCAGTATGAGGCCACGAATGGCCAGAGGGCGTTGTTGTGGTATGCGGGCATGTCGGCGATCTGGGGGATGAAGATGGCCGGGCCGTATGGGGTGACGGGGTTTTTCTCGGTGATGAGTTTGGCGCGTTCGGGGGAGGCGATGTCATAGAGTATCGCGAGCGACTCGCCGAGGGTTTCGGCTCGTGGGTTCATTATCAGGTTGTCGCGTCCGTAGAGATACATTCCGTAGTATCCTTTTTCGTTGAGCCAGAGTTCGTCGTTGATTGCTTGGGCCATTGCCTGGGCACGGGCGGCGTAAGTGCGGGCGTCGCCGTCGTGGCCGAGAATGGCGGCCATCTCCGAGAGTGTCTTCCAGGCCTGGGCGTGCACGACCGATGTCCCGAGGGCCTGGCTCTGGTATATGTCGGCGGTCTGCATCCACCGTGGGTAGCTCTGCTCGCGCCAGTCGATGAAGGATGTCTCGCCGCGCACCAGTCCGGTCTTGCGGTCGTATATCGTCGCGTAGTCATCTTCGAGCGACTTCTTGATGATGGGGTATGCGCGGCGGAGCCAGTTGAGGTCGCCGGTGGCCTTGTAGACCTCGAAGGCGGCGATTCCCCAAATCTGACGGTCGGAGCTGACGGGCCACGCGCCGCCGGAGCCGGTGTCCTGGATGATGGTTCCGTTGGGTGAAATCTTGTGTTCGAGCGAGATGCGCGACACCTCGGGCTGTAGCATCGCCATCGAGAGGATTATCGAGTAGCTGACATCGCGGGTCCATACCCCGGGCCATTCCTTTCCGGTGCGGAGGGTTGAGTCAGGCTCGACGGCGTTGACCATCTCGTCGAGGCCCATGTTGAAGATGGCGTTGTGGAGGGTGTTGGAGGTGTAGAGGCGGGGGTATGCCGATATGTCGTTGCGCAGGTGCCACTCCTTTTCCACCGGCATGAAATATCCGGGGGTGGCGGAGTAGTCTGAGATGATGGTGGTGTCGTCAGGGGCGTATGCCTTGAAAGGGCCTTGGAAAATCGTGTCACCCACCCAGGTGTATGCGGGGGTCTTTAGAATCAGGCCGTCCATGGCGGCGACCTCGGGGATGACTGTTTCCGGGGCCTTGGCTTTCTTTTTCGCGCTCATCCCGGAGGGGAAAGCGGCCACCAGGGCCACGGCGAGCGACATCCGGGCGATGGCAGACATACAGACGCGGAGAGGTTTAGGAGTTCCTGACTTGTGGAGCATATTGTGAAGAGTGGGAATCATGTTAAATTTGCGTTCGGAAGCGCCCTGCTGTTGCATACATGTAGAGGTCCGGGGCGCGCGGAGAGTGACGTAAGCATTGTTTCCGCCCACAAATATAACGCCTTTTTCACGAATTGTTTCAATTCCACGGGATATTTTTTTGGAATCTCCAGTGGAAATTTCGTAATTTTGCAAAAACGGCTCCTGCCGTTGGCCTCACAGACAACAACGTAACTCAATCATATGAACATTTCCGCAAGACTGATCAAAGGAGCCGCCCTGGCGGCCGCCTTCGCCGCCGGATCGGCGCTGACCGCCGAAGCCTGCACGAGCCTGATCGCCGCCAAGGGGGCGACAGCCGACGGGTCGGTGCTGGTGACATACGCCGCCGACTCCCACAACCTCTACGGTGAGCTTTACCGCCAGCCTGCCGCCGACCATCCCAAGGGGGCCATGCGCCCGGTGGTCGAATGGGACACCAACAAGCGGCTGGGGGAGATTCCCGAAGTGGCCCACACCTACTCGACCGTGGGGAACATGAACGAGCACGGTCTTGTGATTGCCGAGAGCACCTGGGGCGGCCGTGACGAGCTAGCCGGAACCGGCATCATCGACTACGGTTCGCTCATCTACATAACCCTGCAGCGCGCAAAGACCGCCCGCGAGGCCATCAAGGTGATGACCCAGCTTGTCAAGGATTACGGTTACGCCTCCTCCGGGGAGTCTTTCTCCATCGCCGACCCCGACGAGGTGTGGGTGATGGACCTCATCGGCAAGGGGAAGGCCGGAAAAGACGCCGTGTGGGTTGCCCGCAGGGTCCCCGACGGCTACATCTCGGGCCACGCCAACCATCCGCGCATCCACAAGTTCCCCCTCAAGGACAAGTCAGGGGAGACGATTTACAGCCCTGATGTCATCAAGTTCGCCCGCGAGCAGGGGTATTTCGACGGGAAGGATGAGGATTTCGACTTCTCGAAAGCCTACGCCGTGACCGACTTCGGCGCCCTGCGCGGCTGCGACGCCCGCGTGTGGAGCTACTTCAACAAGTTCGCCAAGGGGATGGATGCTTACCTCCCCTGGATCGACCGTGCCGAGGGTGAGCCTATGCCCCTTTGGGTGAAGCCCGACACGACCCTCACCGCCACCGACCTTAAATGGATGATGCGCGACCATTACGAGGGCACACCCTACGACATGACCGAGGATGTCGGCGCCGGCCCCTACAAGGTGCCTTACCGCTGGCGTCCGATGGAGTTCGAGGTTGATTCGGTGAAGTATGTCCATGAGCGCGCCATCGCCACCCAGCAGACCGGCTGGAGCTTCGTGGCGCAGCTGCGCTCCGACCTCCCCGACTATCTCAAGGGGCTGCTCTGGTTCGGCACCGACGACGCCAACACCTGCGTCTACCTCCCTGTCTTCTGCTCCGTTACCGAAATCCCCCTGCAGCTGGGCCACGGCGACACCAACACTTTTGACCGCAACTCCAATTTCTGGATGAACAACCTGGTGGCCAACCAGGCTTACAACCGTTACAGCCAGATGATTCCCGACATCCGCAAGGTGCAGAAGAGCCTTGAGGACTCCATCGCCGTGGATGTCGACAAGGCTGTCAGGGAGCTGCCCCAGTTTGACGCGGAGGATGCCAAGGCCCTCACCAACGACCTGCTGGCCATCTGGGCCAAGAGCGCGACCGACCAGTACCGCGACCTGGCGACATTCCTGTTCGTTAAGTTCATGGACGGCAACATCAAGAAGCAGAACCCCGACGGGTCGTTCCTCCGCACTGAGGAGGGGATCCCGGCTTATCCCGAGTTCGGGGGCTACGATGACCCGCGTTATTTCGAGAACATCGCAAAGACCACCGGCGACCGCCTGAAGGTCAGGGAAATCAAATACTGACGGCGATGAGAAGCGAAGAAGACCTCAAGGGGCTGTCGCTGCTGGGCAGCAAGGCCACCGAATACCGCTCGGACTACGCGCCGGAGGTGCTTGAGACATTCGACAACAAGCATCCCGGGCGGCGTTACCTGGTGAGCTTCATCTGCCCGGAGTTCACATCGCTCTGCCCCAAGACCGGACAGCCTGATTTCGCCAAGATCATCATCAACTATATCCCGAGGGAGAAGATGGTGGAGAGCAAGAGCCTGAAGCTGTATCTATTCTCGTTCCGCAACCATGGCGATTTCCATGAGGATTGCGTGAACATCATCCTAAACGATCTCAAGGAGCTGATGGATCCCTGGTATATCGAGGTCCTGGGGGTCTTCACCCCCAGGGGGGGCATCGCCATCCATCCGTTCGCCAACCATGCCGACCCTTCAGACCCGGCGATGACGGCCCTGGCCCAAAGCAGGCTGGCCGCCGCGTTTGACCGCGCGACCGGGGAATGACGGGGTATGATATTTTGCAGGCGGCTCTCTGAGGAGGGCCGCCTGTTGTTTTTTTCGTTGGGGGAGGATTGGGG
>CAMWVQ010000096.1 GCA_947177635.1 uncultured Porphyromonadaceae bacterium
CCCCGATTCCCCCCGATTCCCGTCATACAAAGCCCCACCACCATCACGTGGACGCCTATTCCCATAGCCAAATAAAAAGCCGTTCCGGCCTCACGGTCGGAACGGCTGTCACTCCGGTTCTATTCCGGAGCCATTTCTTTAACTCTTACTAATTATCTCGCGGACAACAATCAGATTCTGTCCGTGGATTTTCTGTTTTGAAGCGGGTAGGCTTGGGTCAGCGCACCACCACCTTGCTCACCTTATCGCCGGCACGGCGCAGGTATATGCCCGGTTCGGGAGTTCCCTCCACGCGGATACCGGAGATGGTGAAGTACTCAGCCTCCGCATCGGCGGCTGCCTCAACAGCGACATTCTCGATGCCCGAGATGGCGTTGCTGGCGGCAACGTCGATTGAGATGGGATAAGAACGGTCGAAGTGGCTGATGGCGAAACCTGCCAGATCAGAGGGGAGGGAGGCCACGGAAACCGCCTTGCGGGGAGCGGAGTTTCCACCGTTGGTCTCCTCGGGGATGATCTCGAATGAAGGGTTGGTTTCGTAGATGAAGGGATATATGGCGTGGGCGAGGCCCTCTACAGTCTTGTCCTCAAGGAGATCCTTGCTGAACTTGTCGGTGTACTTGTTGAGCAGAACGGGGACGTTCACACCCTCCTTGATGATGAGCGAAGACCAGTTGTTGCTTCCTCCCTCGAAGTCGTAGTTGGCGAAGTCGTTGTCATCCGAGAGAACCAGCGGAGTCCAGCCGCTCAGGGTGGAGACTGTGATCTTCGATGCCAGTTCGTGACCGCTATGCATAATCTCCACACGACGCGAGGTGTCGGCGTCGGGAACATCGAAGGTGAAAGTGAGGTCGCCGTAGACGTTGTAGTCGGTCACACACTCGAACTCGATGTCGTCGAGTAGCACCCCGAAGGGCTCTTCTTCGAGATATCTCACATACTGCGAGTTGTTAATCTTGGCGTAAGGAAGGGGCATCTCGGCGGGAACCTCAACAGAAGCGGAGCCTCGGCGGGAGTGGAATGTCAGGCCGGTACCCTTGCGGCCGTCGTGGTCGATGTCGGTGTACATGGCGCGCACCTCGATGTCGTTGGCCGTACCGAAAGGCATGTAGTCGAGATGGATGCGGCCGGGCTTGCCACGGTGGCTCACCACCTGGTCGCCGTTCATAGCCACCGAGTACTCGATGTCGAAGCCGGAGTTGTTGATGTCAAGACCCTTCGAGCCGCCGATGGCCAGCGTACCGGAACAGGTGTTGACCTTGTCCATAGCGATATGGCCGTTGTGTGAGGCCATCGAGAGGTGGTTGTAGTGGCGGTGAAGCGAGATAGCCTGCTCGGGGGTGAGGTCGACCTTGCTGATTTCGGTGTCGCTGACGACAACGGAGGGGTTGGGATTGAAGTCGACGAAGGTCACGGTGCGGCAGGTGTCGTGGGTGTCGATTACGATGTAGTAGTCGCCGGGGGTCAGGTTCGGGCCGTTGATTACCCAGTTGTACTGGTTGTAGTTGAGGTATTTAACCGAGGTGTTGACGTCGAACTTGGTGCAGCGGATGCCCTGTTCGTAATCGCTTCCGTCGTGGATGTCGGGGCTGTATGAGCCTGCGGGATAAGGATAACGGGCGGCAACACCGACGATGCCGAGGTCATAGGTGGCCCAGTCGCGTGCTTCGGCGCGGAAGGCCTCGGTGGCGTCTTTCTTGACTTCGGCCACGTTGATCCATGACATCTTGAAGATGGTGTTCACCTGGCCGGTGATGGTAACAGGGATGTAGAAGCAGCTGCCGTCCTGGTTGACGAACTCGGCGGCGGTGGCGGGATTCCAGCCCAGGTCGTTGCCCTCGTGCTTGATGGCACCCTGGCCTACCAGGTAGATGCTCGGACGGCCCTTGGCGTCAAGCTCGCGGAACTTCTCCCAGCTGAGGTATGACTGCACAGCGTAGGTGGCGTTGTTTTCATTGGCAGTCGCGTAGATGAACTCCATCCAGCGTTTCTGGTTGAAGCGGCTCTCGCCGGCGTTGCTGGCGCGGAAAGTGCGGTAATCGTTGGAGTCCTTGAGTTTGAACGAGAACTCGACATTGTTACCGTTGGCGATTTCCTCGGGGGTCAGCTTGTAGCGGTAGATCATATACTTGTCATTGAACAGCTCCATCTTGTGGGCGTCGTCGCGCACGAGGCCGCCGATATAGGTGTTGCCGTTCATCACATTACAGTAGGCCGCGCCCTTCTCACCGTCCTGCGCCTCGAAGATCATATCCTCCTTGAAGTGCATGTAGAGGTAGCGGTCACCGATTTCGACAGGCTGGAGCCCGATTTCGGCTGAAGTCGCACCGTTGGTGTAGTAGCCGTTGTTGTGGAACACGGCGTGTCCCTCGCTGCCACCGGTGAACCTCTTTATGTAGGAGGTGTCACCGTTCCATATGATGATGGTCTCGGGAGTCTGGTCCCAGCTGAAGCTGAGTGAATAGAGGGGATAATATTTCTCCTCGCCGTTTACGACACGGCGGATGTATTTGCCGGTGTTGGTCATCTTGACGGCCTCATTCGCGCCCCAGGGTTTGAAATCAGCGTTGCTGTTCCAGATATGGGCATAAATCGCACCGTTCACGACCACATTGTTCTGGTCGTAGAAATAGATGGTGTAGTCGCCGTCATCGTCGCCGCCACCCTGGTAGAGGCTGCCGCCGGAGATGTTGAGCGACGAGGGAACGTTGCCTGCGACGGAGAGGACAAACTTCACCGCGCCCTGGAGGGCTTCCTGCAGAACCACGGCTGCTCCGTCGGCCTGGAGAGCCTTTTCGCCGCCGTTGGTACCATCGTATGTGAGTGCAGTCGAGAGACCGTAGGTTGTGTCGACGGTGCCGTTCTTGGCGCGCTTAACAACCAGGGGCATGTCGGAAGCGAGCGGAGTGGAAATGTTGTAGGTCACCTCATAGGGATTCTCTTCGGGGAAATCCATAAGCTTGGTGGTGCCGGTGTAGAGGGCGAAAGTGTACACATCGACGACGGCCTTTTCGATAAGGAGGGTCGAAGTCCCGGAGGCATTGTATGTGAATGTCACTGTGGCGCCGGCAGGTATGTCACCGACGATGTTGCCGGCTCCGCCGTCAGAGGAAAGATTGAAGGGGCTGCCGATTACGAATGCGCCGGAAACTCCGAACCAAAGGTTGCTGCCGTCGTTTATCTTGAATCCGGTAGCCTGACCGGAAACCCCGTCAGATTTGAGCTCTTTCTCGGCAACATAGGTGTATGTCACACCATCTTCAGTCGAGAACTTGTATCCCTCCTCGGCATTCCAGTTTGAGAAATTTCCACGGAGATAGAAATCCTTGTAGTTCTCCTCATAGTCAAACGAACCGGAAGCGGTGAATACCTTCCCGGCAGCATAATTAAACTCTGGCGACTGCTGGTTCGGCCCTTTGAAAATAATCTTTTCGGGAGCGGTCGGGAATGTGATTTCATAATACCCGTTGGTTTCATTCTTGGTCATTGCCGGGCCGGGGAAAGAGTATTGGCTGTCACCATTTTTATAGCCATTGTTTTCCAGCCACTGACCGCCGCCTTGGGCTGCTGTCCAGGGCCAGATGTTCACGGAGCCCCAGTTGCCGGTATCCTGGAATCTGATTGTCACATCAGCGTTGACGGCGAATGCGACGATTGCTCCTACCAATAGGAGTAAGATTTTTTTCATGATAGAAAAGTGAATTTAGTAAGATAATGAGTTATAAATACTGCACTGGTTAGTTTTTCCAATCAGAGGTTCGCAAAGGTATGAAAATTTTATGTCATTTTTACCCCCCCCAGTTAATTTTTGTTAAATAGCCAAAATTATCGCAAATTTCCCCTGAACATATGTTGAAGAACATCGTTATAAAAGCGCGATAACAAATACTCACACTCCATAAAACTTTCCCCCCTGTTGCTCCGTTATATAGATGACACAACAACGGAGAGGCACTACCCTCCCCCCTTATTCATCATTCATCGACCTAAAACAAAAAAAACAACTATATGAACGACTTCCAGGAAATCATCAAATCATCAAAGCCCACTCTGGTCGACTTCTTCGCTACCTGGTGTGGCCCCTGCAAGATGCAAAGCCCTATCCTCGACAAGGTTAAGGAAAATATCGGCGACGCCGGAACAATCGTGAAGGTAGACATCGACAAGAATGCCGAACTGGCTGCCCGCTACCGTGTGCGCTCCGTGCCCACCCTCATCCTCTTCAAGGACGGCGAACCGGTCTGGCGCACCGTCGGCGTCCAGCAGGCCGACCTCCTTTCCGCCAAGATCTTCGAGCACGTGCCCACCAAATCCGACGAGTGATTCCGCAGAGCCGGACTCTCGCAGATTCCGGGAAAACTCACCCAGCGGACTGCATGCGGGCAAAAACTCACGCAGATTACGCAGATACGCAGATTTCACGCAGATTAAAGAGAAGGTCTCACAGATTACACAGATGCCATCCGGATGAAAAGCCGCCCGGATGGCATCTGTGCAATCTGTGTAATCTGTGAGACCTCTTTCCAAATCCGCTTTATCCCTTTTTCAATCTGCGGGAAATCTGCGTATCTGCGGAATCTGCGTGAGTTTTTGTCCACTAAGCCGCGAGAGACTTGCGCGGAGCCGGACTCTCGCAGATTCCGGGAAAACTCACCCAGCGGGCCAGCGGACTGTATGCGGGCAAAACTCACGCAGATTCCGCAGATACGCAGATTTCACGCAGATTAAAGAGAAGGTCTCACAGATTACACAGATGCCATCCGGATGAAAAGCCGCCCGGATGGCATCTGTGCAATCTGTGTAATCTGTGAGACCTCTTTCCAAATCCGCTTTATCCCTTTTTCAA
>CAMWVQ010000097.1 GCA_947177635.1 uncultured Porphyromonadaceae bacterium
ACCCCTTCACGCTTGCCCGCCCCGTTATTTGTTTTCTCACCCCGCGGGGGGAGGGGGCGGGAGCCGGTGCCGGCGCGGATGGTGCCGGCGGGATTGCCCCCGTGGCGGCCTGTGAGGCTGTGGCCGGGGTGGCCGGTGCGATGGGTTTTATCGTGTGCCCCTCTCCACGCTCCGCGTCAGAGGCGGGGGAGGGGCTTTGTAGTTGGCACAGTTTGATGAGCAGCAGCTCTATGAGGAATGTCTTGGATGAGGCGGTGCGGTATTCCATGTCCGCGTCGTTGCAGAGGCTCATCGCGGCGTAGAAGAACTGGGGCGGCATCTGTGAGCCGAGCGCGGTGAGCGCCTGGCGGGTCTCCTCGTCGGTGTCGAGCAGCCCGAGGGTCTGCGGCTCGCGGGCCACCATCAGGTCGCGCAGGAACCCGGCGAGTCCGCCCAGGAAGAAATATGAGTCGAACCCACGGTCGCGTATCTCCTTATATATTAGGAGGGCGGACGGCACGTTGCCGTCGCGGAATGCCTCCACCAGGCGGCTGTAGTAACGCTCGTCGAGGATGTTGAGGTTGTCTATGGCCGACTGGTATGTGATGGTGCCGCGTGATGATGCCGCGACCTGGTCGAAAATCGACAGAGCGTCGCGCATGGCGCCGTCGGCCTTGCGGGCTATCACCCCGAGGGCCTGCCTCTCGGCTGTCATCCCCTCGCTGCGGGCCACATAGTCGAGGTGGTCGATGATGTCTGATATTGTGATACGCTTGAAGTCGTATATCTGGCACCTCGACAGGATGGTGGGTATGATTTTGTGTTTCTCGGTGGTGGCGAGGATGAATATGGCGTGGGCCGGCGGCTCCTCGAGGGTTTTGAGGAACGCGTTGAAGGCCTGCTGCGACAGCATGTGCACCTCGTCGACGATGAACACCCTGTAACGGCCGTCGACCGGGGGAATCTGCACCTGGTCGGTCAGGTTGCGGATGTCGTCGACCGAGTTGTTCGACGCGGCGTCAAGCTCGATGATGTTGAGCGAGCGGTTCTCGTTGAACGCCTTGCATGAGGGACACTCGTTGCAGGGGTCGCCGTCGGCCGTCGGGTTGGCGCAGTTGATGGTCTTGGCGAAGATGCGGGCGCAGGTGGTCTTGCCGACCCCTCGCGACCCGCAGAAGAGGTAGGCGTGGGCCAGGCGGTTGGTCTGTATGGCGTTGCGCAAGGTCGCAGTCAGGGCTTTCTGCCCCACCACCGACGAGAATGTCGACGGGCGGTATTTGCGGGCCGAGACGATGTAGTTTTCTTCCATGCCCCAAAGTTAACAAAAAAAGCGCGGAACCCGAGGGTCTCCGCGCGTTAAAATTTAGAGATGTGTATGTCGGACGGGTATTCCCCGGCCTGTCAGAATGCCAGCACGGGACGGGCGTGGACCTCCTCGTCGAACCATCCGGCCATCCCCTCGATGAGGGTGTTGCCGTTCATGCCGAGGTTGAATATGACCCGGGATTCGGCGTCGTAGCGGCTTGAGGTGGCCAGCGACATGTAGTTGGTGCCGTCGGGGATTGTCATCTCATCCTTGTCGGCGTCGGGCACGAGGGAGAATGCCTCCATGAACTTCTCGAAGGGGACGTCGTTGGCGCATTGCTTCGAGACTCCGTAGGTGAAGTCTGAGCCGTTGTCGGTGTTCTCGGCCAGGAAGGCGGCCACCTCGCCGCTGCAGAAGTTGGCCACGCAGTCCCACATCTGTCCTACCGAGGGAATGAACCAGCCGCTGGTGTTGGCGGGAGCTTCCACGGGGTATTCCATGGTGCCGTAATAGAACATCGGCAGGTCTTCGTGGTAATACTGCGGGTCGTTTTTGGCTATCAGCGTGGCGGTCTCCTGGCGTCCGGCGAGGTTGCCGTAACAGGTGCGGGCTACCTTGCTGACCTTGATGCAGTCGACGGTGGCGTATTGCCCGGAGTACCATACGGTCTCGGGATACTGGGCGAAGTTTGACTTCTTGGGATCCTGGATGTTCTTGCAGGCGATGACATAGCCGTGGGTGAATCCAGCCTCCTTGTCAGCCTCATCCATACGGTCGGGATTGGTCGAGAAGACGATGCCGATCACGGTTTTCCCCTCTACGGGCGCGGGCTTGGTCGCGCTCCAGACGGCGTTGCATCCGTCGGGGTCGATGCTGACCAGGCCGCCGTCGCTCCATGTGCCGTCGCTGTAGAAGTAGTCGCCGACTTTAGGAGGCTCCGGAGTGGGGTCGGGGATGTCGAAATGGTCGAATTCCATATAGTCGAGTTCGGCCAGGTTGAAGGTCTGCTTCTCTCCGTTCTTGTAATGGAGGGTCATACGGTTGGGCTTTTCAGACTGGGCCGACGCGGTGAAAGGGGTGAACGGAGCTGCTATGAGCGATATGATGGCTGTGAGTAGAAGTTTTCTCATTTTTTGATGAATTTAGCTGAGTAAAGGTCTGTTCTTACGATGTAGACTCCTGAAGGGAGGGCCGAAATGTCGACAGCCTCGCTATGGTAGTTCTTGACGGCGAGGACGGTGCGGCCGGTGGTGGTGTATATATCCAGGGATGTCGTCTCCTCCTCGGCTCCGGCCACGGCGAGTGTCTGGGCGGCGTTGTCGATGATGAGGTTTCCTTGGCGAAGGTCGGCGGACGCGACGGTGACGGATGACTGGTTGTAGGAGCCGTCGTGGTCGAACACCATCCTTTTGAGCGACGTGTAGGGGAGCTCCCTGTCGGTGTCGGTTGTGACGGTCAGCCCCTCCGTGCCGAATGTTACGCGGCTGACGTCGGCGAGCCTGACTACCTTGTTCTCGTCATTGCTGTCGATGAACACCAGCTGCGGTTCGCCGCCTGTGGCCTTGGCGGATGCCAGGGCGAGAACGGCCAGCGACAATAGTCTTGATTGAAGGTTCATGACAAATTAGCTGTTGATTATGATTAGTGGATAAGAAAGTGATATGCCGCCAAAGTTAGTGTTTTGTTGTGACAAATGCAAGCTAAGTCGGGTGAATTGTGGCATTTTGTGTGATAAATCGGCCGTTTTGGAGACGGGTGCCGCGGGCGGCGCCGTTCTGGCATGCGTTGGGGCGCGCTTGTGAAAAACGGGGAGGGAGGCCGCGAGTCGGCCTCCCTCCCCGGTGAAAGGATGTTGCGTGGGTGATCAGAAGATGCGTCCTGACAGGGTGAATTTCAGCACGGGATAAATGGTGAAATTATCCATTATTTTCTGGAAAGTGTCGTCGTTGTCTTCCAGGAACTGGGTCGCGACCTTCTGTTTGTTGATGTCATCCCAAACGTAGGGCTTTCCCTGGAACTGTACGCCGAGCTCCCACATGAAGTTCAAGCGGCCCACAGGGCAGGGACGGCCTGTGCCGATGCCGATGTAGGGGCGGAAGGCGTTGACCCTGAGCGCGCCCTTTGCGTAACCGTTGGCGTCGAGGGGGAGCTGGTAGTCGCCGACTTCGACATAGTTGCCCAGACCGTTTGCTTCCGGGCAGTAGCCGTTGATTTTAACAAGGTCGCGGCCTCCGAAGTATCCGCCGACGGCCACGAAGAGGGGGAAACGGTTGCCGAGGGGGTATACATTGAAAATCAGGGAGCCTTGTACCCTTTTGAGGGAACCGTCGAGCTGGATTTCGCCGTCATAGGAGCCGTAATTGCCACCGTAGTTGCCGTTGATGGTCACGTCTGAGTCGACATGGAATGTGATGCCGGGCATTATGGAGATGCCCAGGCGCGCCTGCACGAAGGGGGTGATCGGGGTGGCGGCTTCGACGCCGATGCCGGTGGTTCCGATGTTGAGGTTCACGCCAAGGTGATTGGCGATGCCGAGCATGTCTTTTACTTGCGCGTCTGAGTGAGGGGCGGAGAGCATGGCGCATGCCGCCACGCAAAGGGAAACGAATAATTTTTTCATCAGGTGAAATGTGATAATGATTAAGTGGTTATGTTATGTGGCACGTCAATACTGCGCAAAAGTAGTTAAAATAATCCAAACAATGGTTAATTGTGTGTGAAAAAATCCGCCTCCGGCTGTATTCGCGTGGCCGGGGCGGACTTTGGAGTTGCGCGGGGAGCGTCAGTCGTCCATTTTCATCGACTTGAACCCTCCGAGCAGGTTGAATTTCAGTTCCACGCCGTCGTTCAGTTCGATTTCATATCCGGATGCCTTCTTCTCGACTGATGTGACGAAGGTCTGCGGGAAATTCTTGCTGACATAGTTGCGGATGGCTTTCAGCAGGAGTTTCTGCGGCACCTCCTTGTCCTTGCAGTCGACTGACGTCCATTTGCCGGAGCTGTTGAACTCGACCTTGGTGCCGTTGGTCAGCTTGACGTCGTAGTCGGTATTCTTCAGCAGATGCTTGTCGACCTTGATCATGCTTACTTTGGCCTTCGGGAAATGCTCTTTGAGGAACTCCTGGGCTTCCTGTGGGAGCTCATCCCGGTCGATGGTGTATTTGTCGAACGCGTATCCGCAAATTACTGAGCCGGCGATGATTGCCAGCAGCAAAAGGATTTTCTTCATAATCGTCAGGTTTTGGTTGGATGTGTGTCTGTTCCGGGCGTGTGCCTGACACGACGCCGTCTGTAGGGTAAACATCCGCCGTGGTGAAAAGTTGGCGCCGGGCTACGGCGGGGGAGGGGTTGTGGGCGTTATGG
>CAMWVQ010000098.1 GCA_947177635.1 uncultured Porphyromonadaceae bacterium
GCAACTGTCTTGACAACGCAATGGCCGAGAACTTCTTCGGCATAATGAAATCAGATTTTGCCGGGACATACATTATGGATTCAAGACATGACGGACATAGGAAAATACATTTAGGTTGCCGACCCGGCGGATGACCTTAAGAAAGGACTCCCGGCTGGAGGCAACCTGATTGTAAACCGGCCCTTGAACCTGTCGCGGGTTCAAGGGCCGGCTGATGTTTCAGGCGGTTATGTCTTGTCAGTTGGCAGAGTTGCGGGTCTTGACGGTCTTCATAGCCAGTTTGGCCCACTCCTTGAGCTGTCCGTCAGTCCACTCCATGGCGTTGTCGGATGCATCAGGGGTGACCATCGAGCAGGTCTCATCCTTGTCGGCGATGTCCCACATCAGCATCGACAGGTGGTTGTCATCGGCAAGCTTCACCCATTTATCCCACGACTCATAGCCGATAGGTCCGTCGCCGGTGTTCTCCATCGAGCCGCATTCGGAAATAATCAGCGGCAGCCCGTTGGCGATGGCCTTCTCTGCCTTCGCGCGGTATTCGTCGCCATGGCTTGCCGCATAGAAGTGGAGGCTGTAAAGGAGGTTGTCAAACTCCAGAGGAGACTCGGAGGCGATGTCGACATCCTGGTCCCATTTCGGGGTGCCGACGATGATAACCGAGTTGGGAGCTTTCTGACGTATCAGAGGGATTATCTCGTTGGCGTAATCCTTGATTTCCTGCCACTCCACCTCGGTGGGTTCGTTCCAGATTTCATAGAGGATATTGGGTGTGTCGCCATATTTCCCGGTAACGGCAGCGAAGAATTTTCGGGCGTCGTCAAGGCGGTTCTCGTGGGAATGCCAGTCACAGATGACATACATGTCGTTGGCGATGGCGGCATCTATGACTGTGAAGAGTTTTGTCATGGCGTCGGCCGAATCGGCATCGTAGCAGCTGACCACATCGCCCGAGGTATGCGCGCCGATGGCGGCGCGGGTGATGTTGGCTCCCCATTTCTGCTTGAAAGCCATCACGGTTGAGTCGTTGTAGAAACGCCCCCAGTTGGAGTGCCAGCCAAGACTCGGGCCATTCAGGACGACCGTGTCTCCGGCGGCATTTTTCAGCAAAAGCCCGTCAACCTGCAGATGAGACACGGGGGTCACGGAATCAGTCTCAGTAGTTGTCACGTCGGCAGCTTTTTTGCCGCCACATCCTGCAACGGAGGCCATCACAGCCGCCCCCATCAGGATAGTCGCAATTGTTTTGTTCACGATAATGTCGGTTTTGAGTTAGTTGGGTATATATCTAAGTAAGTGTGTCTTGTCAGAGGTCAGCGGTCGCTGCGGAATGGCACGAGCGGGAGGAAATCGGCTCCACACATATTGCCGAGTTTGAAATCATGGAAGCAGTAACGGACATGCTTCGGAGAGGCCACCTCAGGCGATGAAAGGATTACGAACGCCTTCTGGTCATCAATGCCCACCACCTGCGCGGGATGAAAGACCTTGTCCTCCCCGGCAATCTCAAAGCCTTCGATGTCGTAGTTGCGGCAAAGACCGTTGCGCGGTGCGTCAAAAACGACCTTTATCCGTCCTTCCTCCGGCACCAGGCTCTTGAAACGGGGTGCGTCAACCGGGAACTGCGTGTGGCCGTATGTGCGGTTGAGCGCGAGATTGCCCAGACGATTGCCTATTGTCCGCTTCTCGGCGGGATGGATGTTATAGCGTTCGTGGGGCTGCGCCATATCGTTTGTGGCCACCATACCGCTGTTGGGAATCATATCTATCGCATCCCATTGGGCTTCACGCAGATACGGGGAACGGTCATTGCCGTAATCAAAGGGGGCTATCTCAACGGCGTAGAATGGAATTTCCCCCTCTCCTATCATATCACGCCAATGGCTGACCATTGTGGCAAGGCGGGTTGCGTATGTCTCCCAGCTGTCGACATTCGAACATCCCTGATACCACAAGATTCCCTTGTATGTGTAATCCTTCACCGGAACAAACATCGCGTTATACATCACGACTGGCCGCAGCCAGTGAACCATCGCCTCGATGCTGTCGCGGTCAAGGCTGATGTCGGAATATCCGCTGACTATTTCCTCAGGAAGCCAGCTCTCGACACGCGCGCCTCCATAGGCCGCGCTGACTATGCCGACCGGCACCCCCAGCACATCAGACACCCGTTTGGCAAAGTGCCACGCGACTGCGCTGAACTCGGGCGCGGTCTTCGGAGATGGCACCACCCAGGATGCAGCCACCGTGTCTACCGGACTGTAACTCTGGGTCAGCGGCACGGTAAGGAATCTTATTGACCCGGCGCGACGCCCCGACTCAGCCACCTCATCATAGCCGCCGTTGACCGGACATGGCTCATAACCTTTGAGGGGCATCTGCATGTTGGATTGTCCTGACGCAAGCCATACTTCCCCTATCAGCACATTCGTGGCCGTCACGGTGTCTCCGTCGGTCGTGTCAGTGAATGTGATCGTATGACTGTCGAAACCGGCAACCGGCGTTTTGACCACCGCATGCCATATGCCGTCCGCGTCAGCCTCCGCAATGACAGCCTCACCGTTCCATGATGGCCTGATTTCAATCTTTCCGGAGGGTGTGGCAGTGCCCCATAGTCTTGCCGAAGATTCCTGCTGCAACACCATATTGTCTCCAACCATAGGATTGAGCTTTACTTTGGCTCCTGCAGGAATAAGGGCCGTCGCCACCAACGACACGGCAAAAAATTTTCTCATGACTCTAAGTTAAGGATAAGTTTGTGAAAGCCACCATAAGGTGGCGCCAGAATTAGTGCCACAAAGTAACATCTTTTTCTCGACTTATCCAAATCTTAGGCCTACAGCCTCAGAACGAGAACTGCACAAAGGCTCCGACTCTACGGGCGTAACCGTGGACTCGCGAGAAGTTCTGCCTCTTTCCAAAATCAAACTCCGCTCCGACTTCCATCCTCTCAACCGGATCCCAGAAAACATTCACGGTCATGCAATAGCCATATTTGTAACTGTCGGGGGCAGCCGGATGCGACGGCAGATAACGGGTCTGGGAGAACTGCACGGTTGAAAACAGATTGCGCCGGAAATTATATTGCAGTCCCACGCAGTAACCGAAGGAAAAGGGGGCATACAGCTCTCCGGGATGGTCGGGAACTGCGACAAGGTCATTGGTGACCGCTATCAGGTCATTGCACAAGGAACCGTATCCGGCACCGCAATTGAATGTGAAATATGTGGTGAGAGGCGAAATCGGCCTGGCTACCGAACTCAGCTGCACACCCCACCCTGCCTTGTGGATATTCCTATGCGTAAGCAAATTGCGGTAGCCGAGTCCCCGCACGACTCCTGAAAGACGAACATGCTGCCCCTTGGCCCACTCATACTGGACGAGGGCCGCCCCGTCAGGAATCCAGGAGGATATGGCCTCTGTCTCCAGGCCGTCAGCACCAATCGAGGTCTCAGGCGTCTCGACCGAGACACCGAAAGAGAACTTTCCGAAAGTAGGCATATACCGCAGCAACACGTTAGTGCTGCCAAGCTTGTTCGTCGGCCCCTGGGCATCGACCATAGGGGGCAACGCCGCAGGGTCGGAGAAGGTGGAACTGGCCAGCCCGACCGTGAAATCCCTCACCTGGGCATAAGCCTTCTTCAGACGCAGACCTTTCTGCTCGAACCCATTGAAATTTGCCTCGACATAAAGCTCATAATCCCCCAGTAAACGGTTACATCCAACCATACGCAGGAACAAAGCCGTTCCCGCCGAGGTTGTCCCGAACCGGTTCATAGCTGCCGGATTTGCAGGTATCGGTATCAACGCGGGGGCGAAACCATTGACCGGTATGGCACCTCCCCAGTCATACCATCCCCTCATCCTGACAACTCCTCCGATGCCCATCATCATACCTGCCTCCTTGGACAGAAACATGAAATAAGGTGATGTGGGATCCTGGGCGTGTCGGAACTGATTGTAATAAAACGAGGCGATCACACGATAGACCGAATCCATCTCATTTCCGGAAAGCTTACTTCCATCCACACTCACCACCTTAGTCCGGCGCGACAAAGAGTCGGCCTGGACATCGACAAGCGCAGCCTTGGCTTCAGCACACACCAATGTCAGGATGAGAACCATCATCAAAGCCCGGCACATAAACCTTACCCTGCGAAACAATGCGAAAAACATAATGGAATGAATATGATAAAAACTTGAAACGGGGAAAAACGTCAAGGCTCCCCTCTTCAACCACAACAACCGGTAAAACCAATTGTTCTCCACCCCTGATTATTCCGTCTGTTTTCCACAGCATCACAGCAACATCACAGCAAGTCCCCGACACGGATTTTCCCCGACGGATTTTCCGATAAAAAATTAATCAAAATAAAATTCATTTTCCCTTGACATATTCAAAAAAAGCATTAACTTTGCAGTCGAAAATAAGACATCACGCGGTAATAGCTCAGTTGGTAGAGCATCAGCTTCCCAAGCTGAGGGTCGCGAGTTCGAGCCTCGTTT
>CAMWVQ010000099.1 GCA_947177635.1 uncultured Porphyromonadaceae bacterium
TTCTAGCTGACGCGGTCATACCATCTCACCCCCGGGCTCGTGGGCTCGGAGATGTGTAAAACAGACAGGGGCCGGGTGTCAAAAATGTGGATGCGGCCCCGCCGACGTTTTGCCACCAATCCGGAAACGCTTGTCCCCGCCACGACGGCGACAGCCAACTTTTGCGGGCGCGCGGATGTTTATTCTGACAGAAAGAAAAAACATCCGCCTATGCCTAAGACCTCACTGCCCGACAACAAAAACACCACCTCCCGGATGCTGAAGGGCAACCTCCTGATATTAATCGCCACCATCTTTTTCGGACTTGACATCCCGGTCGTCAAATTCCTCAATCCCGAGTGGCTGACCTCAAACGACATAACCATATTCAGACTCGGGGGAGGATGCCTGCTGTTCTGGATCGCATCCTTGTTCGTTCACCCCGACCGCATCGAACGGCATGATTTCCCGAGGATACTGCTCGGAGGCGGCATAGGCCTTTTCGCGTTCATTTACCTTTTCAACCTCTCCTTGAGATATGCCAACCCCATCGACGTGTCGATAATAATGACCCTCCCTCCGGTGTTTGTCATACTCATAAATGTAATTTTCCGCCACAACCGCCCCTCCCTGATGGAAATAATCGGCATACTCCTCGCCTTTGCGGGAGCTGTAGCCGTCATCATAGCCCGGCAGTCGGGAGGGAAGGCTTCTGACGCGCTGCTTGGCGACCTCCTCGCTCTTGCCAGCTCCATCTGCTACGCCGTCTACCTTGTCGTCCTCGAGAAACCCACCCACAAATACCGCCCCATATCCCTGTTGCGTTGGATATTCCTCGCCTCCTTTATCCCCTGTCTTCTGCTTGTCAAGGCCTTCCCCGACGCACCGATGTTTCACGGAGGAATCCATTGGGGCCCGTGGCTGATGATAGCGTTCGTGGTCATATGCCCAACATTCCTGTCATACCTTATGGTCAACCCGGCAATAAAGCTCATCGGCAGCGAGCTGGTATCGATATACCAGTATCTCGTGCCGGTCTTCGCCACAATCGGCTCAGTCTGCATGAGCCTTGCCCATCTCCACCTCGTACAGGTGCTGGCGATGGCAGCCATCGTGGCGGGAATGCTGCTCACCAACCGCGCCAAACGAAAGAATCTCGACAAACCTGTTGACAGATAAACTGTTTTTTGTTAAATTTGCCAAGTCGGAATAAAACCACCCCCCATGGAGACCCCAAAAGAAGAGAAAAACAAGAAGAAAATGCCGGGATGGATTGCCAGACTGACCGAAAAAGGGATGGGCTGGTACAACTACTCCACCTCCGGGGTGTGGAGCGACACGCGCCGAAACTGGAAGGTGAACCTGATGAAGACCGCCAACCTCTCCGTCAGGTCGTTTCTCAACGCCGACCTGCAGAACCGGGCTGCCTCGCTGACCTACCAGACGCTGCTCGCCATCGTTCCGGCCCTCGCCCTGTTGTTTGCCATATGCCGCGGATTCGGTTTCCAGAACCTGGTGGAAAGCCAGCTTTTCAGCTCATTCCCGGCCCAGTCGAAAGCCCTCTCCACCGCCCTCAGGTTCGTCGACTCATACCTGGCCCAGTCATCTGAGGGAATATTTGTCGGCATCGGCATCATCTTCCTTCTTTGGACCCTTATCTCCCTGATTTCAAACGTCGAGGACGCCTTCAACAAGATATGGGGTATTCCTCAGGGACGCACAATCTGGAGAAAAATCACTGACTACACAGCCATATTCCTCATACTTCCGGTGCTGATGATATGCGCCAGCGGCATCACCGTGTTCATGTCAACGACAATCCAGGACCATCTTCCGATGGATTTCGTGTCGCCCGTCGTCTCCACCCTTCTCGACTGCTCCTCCCTCGTGCTGGTATGGTTCTTCTTCGCCGGAAGCTATATGCTGATTCCAAACACGAAAGTCAAATTCAAGAACGCGTTCATCGCCGGCATACTGGCCGGCACAGCCTTCATCATCCTGCAATGGCTGTTTGTCAACGGGCAGATATACGTCACGAAGTACAACGCCATCTACGGTTCATTCTCTTTCCTCCCCCTGCTTCTGATCTGGCTCCAGCTTGTCTGGCTCATAACCCTTTCAGGAGCCGTCTACTGCTACTCCTCCCAAAACATCTTCGAGTTCAGTTTCTCAAACGAAATAGAGAAAATCTCCGACGACTACCGATGGCGCATAATACTATGTGTGATGACCATCGCCGTCGACCGCTTCGTCAAGGAGGAGAAACCGCTGACCACCCATCAGATTTCCGAGCAGTACGGACTGCCGGCATCCCTTGTCACTGCCGCCGTCAACCGACTGGTGGCGGCGCGCCTGCTCCTCAACGTCGTTGACAAACCCGGCGACGAGGTATGCAGCTTCGTGCCATCGGTCAATGCCGCCGACCTCACCCTCGGAGAGGTGATAAGACGCGTCGCCGACACCGGCTCGAAAGGGTTTATCCCGGGGTTCGACACCCGCTTCGCCGACATCAACGCCACCATCGACAGCATTCAGAAAACGGCTCTCGAAGAAGCCGACAAAATACTTGTATCATCTTTAACCATTAAAGACAACCGAAATGAAAACCCCAATCGCAACTGAAAAGGCCCCCGGGGCCATCGGTCCCTACAGCCAGGCAATCGACTGCGGCCCCTTCCTCTTCGCATCCGGCCAGATTCCCATCAACCCCGAGACCGGTGAGATACCCGAAGGGATTACCGAGCAGACCCGCCAGTCGCTGCGCAACGTCAAGGCGATTCTCGAAGCCGCAGGCCTGACCATGGACAACGTCATCAAGACCACCGTCTACCTCGCCGACATGGGCGACTTCGCCGCCATGAACGCTGTTTACGCCGAAGCCTTCAGCGCGCCCTACCCCGCCCGCTCGGCAGTCGCCGTCCGCGAGCTCCCCAAGAAAGTGCTCGTTGAAATCGAGGTACTCGCCGCGAAGTAACCCCTCATCGCAGCTTGATTGAAAGCATATCCTGACAAACAAAAAAGTCTGCCCGGCATCATCCTGGCAGACTTTTTCGTTTGTATCGTAAATCAGCGCGGCGCGCCAATCATCCATATTTGGAAATCTTGCGGAGCTGCGGCTCGTCAAGAATGCGGATACGGCGCCCGTCAACGGTTATCAGCTTTTCGGCCACAAATCCCGAGAGGGTGCGGATGGCGTTGGAGGTGGTCATATTGGAGAGATTGGCCAGGTCTTCGCGCGCCATATAAATTTTGAGCGTCATATTGTCATCCTCGAAGCCATAATGGTCGCTCAGCACTATCAGGGCCTCAGCCAGACGTCCGCGTATGTGCTTTTGGGTCAGATTCACAATCTTCGTGTCAGAACCGCCCAGATTGCGCGACAGCTCGTGGATGAAAAACCATGCAAGCTTACGGTTGTTGTTGATCATATCCTTCACCAGCGTCATCGGAAGGGTTCCGACGGTGGAGGGTTCAAACGCGGCGGCCGAAGAGTTATAACGCTCATTGGCGAAATACGCGCGGTATCCGAAATATTGCACAGACCTTATCAGGCGCAGAATCTGAACCCTTCCGCCTACGCCATCCTTGAATTTCTTGACCTTCCCCTGGAGGAGGCACCACAGGTATTCTGGCTCCTCCCCTTCAGCATAGATCATCTGGTTTTTCTTGAAGTTATGGATGACGAACGCATCGATAATCCGGCGTTTCTCTTCATTGTTGAGAACCGTCCAGATTTCCGACATATCCTCGCTCATTACCTTTTCAAGCGCTTTCTTTATCATATCTATCTGACTTTTTCCGGCCTGCGCTCTCCACGTCGGGCCGCATCGAATCAAACTCGGATTATACCTTTTATGTTTTAAAACACAAAGTTACAACATTTTTTTCAACAACCAACTTTTTCAAGATATTTTCCATTTTTAAGCAGTTTTAATTCTATGACGACCCCGTTCCCCTGCCCGAAACCTCCCGGATTCATCCCCATAAAAACCTTAATTGAACGACAAAACAAAAAAAGTGTTGAAAAATTTTGTCAGTTCGGAAAGAATGCCTAACTTTGCACTCGCAAAGACGCAAGAGGCGCGAGCAACTCCTCACGCAAGGCTCTCGAAAGCCACGCGACACAAGGAGAAGAAAACAATGGCGGGATAGCTCAGTTGGTTAGAGCGTCGGATTCATAACCCGGAGGTCCCGAGTTCAATTCTCGGTCCCGCTAC
>CAMWVQ010000100.1 GCA_947177635.1 uncultured Porphyromonadaceae bacterium
CGTTGGCAAGCACGGTGCCGAGCTTCGGACACCAGTTAACCATCGTGTTGCCCAGGTAAGCGATGCGGTAGTTCATCAGGGCGTCGCTGCGCTCCTTGTCGTTCATGGCCTTCCACTCCCCGGCGGTGAACTTCAGGGGCTTGGACTCGGCGGCGGTGTGGCCTTCCGAACCATTCCCGGCGAAATAAGCCTCAAGTTCGGCTATCGGCTTCGCCTTCTGCTCCTTCACGTCGAAATAGTGTTTGAACATCTCGATGAATGCCCACTGGGTCCAGTGGTAATACTCCGGATCACAGGTGCGTATCTCGCGGTCCCAGTCGTAGCAGAAGCCTATGCGGTCGAGCTGCTTGCGGTAACGGGCGATGTTCTCGTTGGTTGTCTTCTCGGGGTGCTGCCCGGTCTGTATGGCATACTGCTCGGCGGGGAGGCCATAAGCGTCATATCCCATCGGGTGGAGCACGTTGAATCCTTTCAGCCTCTTGTAGCGGGCGTAGATGTCACTGGCGATGTAGCCGAGCGGATGCCCAACGTGAAGCCCCGCTCCCGAAGGATAGGGAAACATGTCGAGCACATAAAACTTCGGTTTGTCGTGGTTTATCTCAGTATGGTAGACCTTGTTGTCTTTCCAGTACTGCTGCCAGCGGGATTCTATTTTTTTATGATTGTAGTCCATATGGTTGATTCATAACCTGTGGCCAACCTGCCGGGAGGTGACCACAAATCGTGGATTCTTGATTATTTTGACAATTCGAGCATCCTGTCGATGGGACGGATGGCCTTGCGGGCGATTTCCGGGTCTACCTCGATGGCAGGCGACATGTCGCGCAGACAGTCGCGGAGCTTCCCAAGGGTGTTGAGCTTCATGTAACTGCAGTTGTTGCAGGCGCATCCCGCCTCCTCGGGGGGAGCGGGGATGAAGCTCTTGCCGGGACAAAGCTGGCGCATCTTGTGGAGGATGCCGCTCTCTGTGGCGACGATGAACTCCGTGGCGTCGCTGTTGCGGGCATAGTCGAGCAACGAGGCGGTAGACCCCACATGGTCGGCCAGCAATGTGACAGCCTTCTTGCATTCGGGATGCACAAGGAGCCTGGCGCCGGGATGCTGCTTCTTCAGGTCTATGATCGCCTGGAGGGAGAACTGCTCGTGGACGTGGCACGCGCCATCCCACAACAGCATCTGCCGCCCTGTCTCGCTGTTTATGTAGTTGCCCAGGTTGCGGTCAGGCCCGAAGATGATTTTCTCATCCCGGGGGAGGGCGTCGACAATCTTGCGGGCGTTGGAGGAGGTGACGACCACATCGGTCAGCGCCTTGACGGCGGCCGAGGTGTTGACATAGCTCACCACCGTATGGCCGGGATGGGCCTTAACGAAGGCCTCGAACTCATCGGCGGGGCAGGAGTCGGCCAGGGAGCATCCGGCCTCCATGTCGGGAACCAGCACTGTCTTGTCGGGACAGAGTATCTTGGCGGTCTCACCCATGAAATGCACCCCGCAGAGTACAATCACCTTGTTTGACAGCGTCCGTGCCTTCTGGGCAAGCGCCAGGGAGTCGCCCACCACGTCGGCAATGTCCTGGATGTCGCCGTCGGTGTAATAATGCGCCATGATGGCCGCGTCGCGCTCCTGTTTGAGCCGGCGTATCTCCGCTATCAGCGCCTCTTTATCTTTTTCCATCTTAGCTGCTAATGGATTATATTCGGTTTAGCAGACAAAATTACTCAATTTTTCGCCAACCGCCAAAAATTACAGGCGAGAGAACTTGTAGGCGAAACCTATCGAGAGGATTTCCTTGAACTGCCAGTGGCGCCAGGAGGTGTCATCCACCTGCGGTGCCTGCGAGTCATACCTCAGATGGGCGTAAATCCTCGCCGACATGAAGCGGTTTATCGAGAAGTCGATGGTGTTCTCCCAGTCACCCTGGAGGTAATGGTAATCGGTGAAGGCGAAAAGCCGCGATGAGTAGGTGATGTTGTAGGTCAGCATCCACTTGAAGGTCATCTCGAGCGACGAACCATATTCGCTCTTCGACTTCTTCCCCGGGTCGATGCCGAACGCCTCCGGGTTCAGGTTGGGGTTGGTGCAGGTCTTGAGGTTGTAGCTCAAGGGGGCTATCGAGGCTGAGAACTGCACCGTCTTGCGGGGATTCTCGTAGGAGTAGGTGAGACCGATACCGACATTCAGCTCGGAAGGGGAGAGGAATGCGGCAATCATCTCGTCGGAGTTCACCTTGTAGCTGTTCAGGAGCTGGGTCTTGAACTGGGCGGTGATTGAGTAGTACCACCTGCGGGCGGCTTTCAGACCGAATTTCGAGTTTACCTGTAAGAGGTCTTCCGATATGTTGTATTTGTGAATCGAGTCCTCCGGGGCATTGTTCAGGCCGAGCTTGTAGGAGGCGGTTGTCTCGAAAATCACGTTGGGGTTGAATTTCGGGTTCAGCTTTATGTTGTAGAGCGCGCCGACAATCATGTTGAGGTTGGAGCTACCACCCTGATACCAGTTGGGGGAGATGTAGGCCTGCGAGAAATGCAGCGAACCGTCGAAGGTGTGGAGCCAGTTGATATGGGTCGGCTCGATGTCAGGCACCACCTGCTTCATCGAGTCGATGGGCGCGGCCTTGAATTCCTCCACGGTGAGCTTGGCTGTCGAGGGGTCGAGGTGCATCACGAATTTCTTCGGCGGACGCGGCATGGTAGCCATGTTGTAGCGGACAATCTCGGGAAGCTCCGACATCACCTGCTGCATGAAATATCGCTGGCGGTGATTGCGCTTGACAAGCCGGTTGAAGAATGAGTCAGGCTCACCCTCGGCGGGGAAAGCTTCAGTCAGCGGATCACCGGCCTTCTCGGAAAGGAACATGTCGTAATGGTCGAACACCAGCGGGAGGTAGAAAATCTCGTTGTACATCCGGTCGGAGACATTGAGGGTGGTGTCGGTCGGAAGGGTCATCCCCGGCAGCACCACCAGCCCTCCCTGGGAGTCTGACGGCAACGCCACGGTCTCACCTTCGACAATCAGCTCGTCGAAAAGCGACTGGGCCTTCACCTTTGATGAAGACATCATCAGACCCGCAAAAAACATAAACAATGTAATTACCTTATTGGAACAGGAACAAGCAAAAGGCATGGCAAATAATCGGTATATATGCAATTTGATACAATCGGTTATTGTCTTGCAAAGTTACTCCTTTTCGTCGTCTTCTCCAAAACCGTCCGTCGGGTTTTCAACATTCTTTTTTAAAAGAAGATTCTAAGAGAATTTTAAAACGGAGTTTTTTGAAAACCTTCACGAAATCCTTCCGAATAATAAAGCCTGTTGATAAACATCATAACTTTCCGGCCTGATATTTGGATTTACGGGTTATCGACATCGAGGTCTCCGGTGTCAACATACTGTCAACATAAACCAGTCGGATTATCAGCAGGTTACACAGTTATCAACATGCCATTGATAACTTTATCAACTGATAACTTCATTGTTGTCAACAGTTGATAACCCCGGAAAAACATATTGAAACAACCATCCAAAACTTAGTCGGCAGAAATTTGGCAATCACCTCCAAGTCGATTATACAGGAAGCTTGTCTCATCCTCCAACAGATTCCCGAAAATCTTCCCATCCTTTTTTCAACACGGTTTTCAACATACTTTTCAACAACAAAGATACCGGCAGGATTCTCGCGCAGATTGATTTTAGGAAGGGTCTCACGCAGATTACGCGGATACGCAGATTTCTCGCAGATTAT
>CAMWVQ010000101.1 GCA_947177635.1 uncultured Porphyromonadaceae bacterium
GCCCCCAAGGCTGCAGCCGGCGGTTCGCCCGTGAAGGCTCCCCTGCCCGGCGTGGTTCTCGACATCAACGTAACCGTCGGACAGGCAGTCAAGGCCACAGACCAGGTAGCAGTGCTCGAGGCCATGAAGATGGAGAACTCAATCCGCGCCGGAGTAGACGGCACCGTCAAGTCTATCGATGTCAACAAGGGCGACTCCGTGCTCGAAGGCACCGTCCTGATTACTATCGCCTGACGGGATTCAAGTTCCACAAGTCTGAATTACCGCTCCACCGCTTATTAAACCCTGTCGGCCGGCGCCTCCGGCTTCGGCTGACCTAATACCATAAGAATGAACGATTTTGGATCCTTTATGGCCGGCAATATCGGCCAGTTCTGGGAACTGACCGGTTTTGCCAACGCCTCTTGGCAGCACCTTGTGATGCTTGCCGTGGGCCTCTTCTTCATCTGGCTCGCAATCAAGAAAGATTTCGAGCCGATGCTGCTGGTGCCCATCGGCTTCGGCATGCTCATCGGCAATATCCCCTTCAATCCTGACGCAGGTCTGGAAATTGGCATATACGAGGAAGGCTCGGTGCTGAACATCCTGTATAACGGCGTCTCAGCCGGATGGTACCCTCCGCTGATTTTCCTCGGCATCGGCGCGATGACCGACTTCACAGCCCTTATCGCCAATCCCAAGCTCATGCTTGTCGGCGCCTCGGCCCAGTTCGGCATCTTCGGCGCATACATGGTCGCCCTCCTGCTGGGCTTCATGCCTGACCAGGCGGGAGCCATCGCCATCATCGGCGGCGCAGACGGCCCCACAGCCATCTTCCTGTCATCGAAACTCGCCCCCAACCTCATGGGCGCGATTGCCGTGTCGGCTTACAGCTACATGGCTCTCGTACCGGTCATCCAGCCCCCCATCATGAGGTTGCTGACCACCAAAAGCGAGCGTGTCATCAAGATGAAACCTGCCCGCGCGGTCGCCCAAAGCGAGAAAATCATCTTCCCCATCGTCGGCCTGCTCCTCACCTGCTTCGTGGTTCCCTCCGGCATTCCCCTGCTGGGTATGCTGTTCTTCGGCAACCTGCTGCGTGAGTGCGGCGTGACCACCCGCCTGGCCAAGACCGCGTCAAACGCCCTAACTGACATTGTCACCATCCTGCTGGGCATGACGGTCGGCGCCTCCACCCAGGCGTCAACCTTCCTGACCAAGGAGACAATCTTCATCTTCGCCCTCGGTTTCATGGCATTCATAATAGCCTCCGCCTCAGGTGTGATTTTCGTCAAGTTCTTCAACCTGTTCCTCCCGAAAGCGAAGAAAATCAACCCGCTCATCGGAAATGCCGGTGTCTCGGCCGTCCCGATGTCAAGCCGTATCTCCAACAACCTCGGCCTTGAATACGACCCGTCGAACTACCTGCTGATGCACGCGATGGGCCCGAATGTCGCCGGTGTCATCGGATCGGCAGTCGCAGCAGGTGTGCTCCTCGGCTTCCTCGCCTGACGCGTCGCCTGACCTTTAGGCAATCGCCTTTCATATCCTCGAAAGGGGAATCCATAAAAATGACCGCCGCATAGTCTGAGCTATGCAGGCGGTCATTTTCATATGCAGGTTTCACAGACGCGACACAAACACAAAAATCGCGCAAGAACCTCTATATTGCCCCCTTGCGGGAGTGACGAAGGCTTCAAGAAAGGGCGCGTGTGATTATTCTTAGATTACCCCGAATAATCGAGAATCAGAAAAGCCTCTGACCCACGCGCCCTACTGACTGCTGTTTAAAGGAGCGACGCCTTTAACTCAACAACCGGATCTCACTTCGTCTATGTATCTGTCGACGAAGCCACACTAATCATAGTATCCTTATATCCTGTAACTGTTGTTATTGGTTATGCAAAATTACTAAAATCCGTGGCGAGAATCCTCAAACAGTCCCTCAAAAAACCTAACATCCCCAAAATACAAACCGCTGTTATTCAACGCATTACAGCAATAATATGACCCAAAAATCTATCACTCCCATAACTACCTATATCTCAGTCGGTTACAAACCACGCTGGCAACCCGCTGAAATCTTGCTGATTACCAGCATCTTACAAACTACCACCTCGTCGAAGCACTACATTCGTGGCCTTCACACCCCTCTTGCAGGAGGATAAGGGAAATAAGCCTCTCCCTCCTGAATTAGACCGGCTCTATCACCACACAAATGGATATTTTTCGTAACTTTGCAACAATTTGTGACTCTTGATGGTTTTATAATCAGACAGGGAGGTCTGACCTCCTCGAGGATTGAGACTTGCTTAAACCGGGGAGTGACTCCCTCTTTTTATCTTGAGCTTTAAATCTATAAAAAGTATGATTCAGAAAAAAGTCATAGATTCCATTTACAAGAAATTCAAAAAGCGTCCTGCGTCGCCTGACGAACTCGATATACCCCTGCTGTTCGAGAAAGTACCCATAGAGGCCGCCATCGAAATCGACGGTGACCACCTGGTCATAAACTCAATCGAGTCAGCCTCCCCTTTCCACTCCATACCGGTAAACCACATACACGCGATAATAGAATTCGACGAAGCGGTGGCAATCGTGCTCCACTCATCAATCATATTCATATCCAAGGAAGATGGTTCGGTGCATGTCCACCTCAAAGACATCGGCCCCACATTCATCGACCGCATGAAATCCATCCTCTCCCCCCAGTAAGCATAGGTTTCCCGGAGGTGGGTTAGCATTATACAAGGATACTATTATTATAAGTAACTGTTATTATCACATATGGCCTTCACGCGAATGCTGCATTGAAACCAACAGGAAGCACTCGTCTCCCCCTCTTCCCTAAACTTTTCACACAATAGTTGACCGAGTTTGCGATTTTCTGCGTAACTTTGCGTCAAGCTTTGCTGTCGCCAGTAACGGCGACGGCCTTTGACATAGTTAACTAATTCAATTTCGAAGCATAGAACCATGTACAGGACTAACACCTGCGGCGAGTTAAGGCTTGCCGATGCCGGCAAAGAGGTCACTCTCGCCGGATGGGTACAGAGGTCTCGCAAGATGGGAGGAATGACCTTCATCGACCTCCGTGACCGCTACGGCCTGACCCAGATCGTTTTCAACAACGCCGACAATGCCACACTCTGCGAACAGGCAAACCATCTTGGACGCGAATATGTGGTGCAGGTCACCGGCAAGGTGGCCGAACGTTCCGCAAAGAACCCGGCCCTCCCCACGGGAGAAATTGAAATCATCGCAGGAGACCTGAAGGTGCTGAATCCCTCCGAGATTCCGCCTTTCACCATCGAGGATGAGACAGACGGAGGAGATGACCTGAGGATGAAATTCCGCTACCTCGACCTCCGCCGCCCCTGCGTGCGCAAGAATATCGAGCTGCGCCACAAGATGACAATGGAGGTGCGCCGCTATCTCGACTCCAAAGGATTCCTTGAAATCGAGACCCCGATGCTGGTAGGCTCCACCCCCGAAGGCGCACGCGACTTCGTCGTGCCCTCACGTATGAATCCGGGCCAGTTCTATGCCCTCCCCCAGTCACCCCAGACCCTCAAGCAGCTGCTGATGGTGTCGGGCATGGACCGCTACTTCCAGATTGTGAAGTGCTTCCGCGACGAAGACCTCCGCGCCGACCGTCAGCC
>CAMWVQ010000102.1 GCA_947177635.1 uncultured Porphyromonadaceae bacterium
AGGAGCACTCGATCGTGCTCGTTCGCGGCGGTCGTGTGAAGGACCTCCCCGGTGTGCGCTACCACATCGTCCGCGGTACCCTCGATACCTCCGGTGTCAAGGACCGTACCCAGCGCCGTTCCAAATACGGAGCCAAGCGTCCCAAGGCAGGTGCTGCCAAGAAGTAATCGGCCTTCCCGCCAAGCGGAACGCCGCGCCTGACAAGGCGTGACACCGCCAGAGGATGACCGGTGAAGTCACTGAAAGCACCGCGAGAAATCAACCCAAAGTTTTCACAACCTGTTTTTGATTCCTCGAGCTGACAACGGTTGAGTAAGCCCCGCGGCAGAGGCCCCGGCGCTGAAGAAGACACCAGCCACGAAAAAGCAAAAACATTTCGCTTACTTAAACAATGAGAAAAGCAAAGCCTAAGAAACGCGTCGTACTGCCCGATCCCGTCTTCCATGACGTGAAGGTATCGAAATTCGTCAACCACCTGATGTACGACGGAAAGAAGAACACCGCCTACACCATCTTCTACTCGGCCCTCGAGACCGTGAAGTCGAAGATGCAGAACGAGGAGAAGACCGCTCTCGAAATCTGGAAGAAAGCCCTCGAGAACGTGACTCCCCAGGTCGAGGTGAAGAGCCGCCGCGTCGGCGGCGCGACCTTCCAGGTCCCCACCGAAATCCGTCCCGACCGCAAGGAATCCATTTCAATGAAAAACCTCATCAACTACGCCCGCAAGCGCGGCGGCAAGACCATGAGCGACAAGCTCGCCGCCGAGATCATGGACGCTTTCAACGACCAGGGCGGCGCCTTCAAGCGCAAGGAGGACATGCACAAGATGGCCGAGGCAAACCGCGCCTTCGCTCACTTCCGCTTCTGATCCCCTGCCGCGAGGCTTCCTGAATATCTCTACTCTCCCAATGTTTCATTGATCTTAAGATTCCATTAAAACCAAAATGGCTAAAATAGACGAACATCTCAGATTTACGCGCAACCTCGGTATCATGGCCCACATCGATGCCGGTAAAACCACCACCTCGGAGCGTATCCTCTTCTACACCGGCCTCACCCACAAGATCGGCGAGGTTCACGACGGAGCCGCTACCATGGACTGGATGGAGCAGGAGCAGGAGCGCGGAATCACAATCACCTCCGCCGCAACCACCACATTCTGGAAATACGCCGGAGAGAAATACAAAATCAACCTGATTGACACCCCGGGGCACGTCGACTTCACCGTCGAGGTAGAACGTTCGCTGCGTGTGCTTGACGGCGCCGTGGCCACCTTCTGTGCCGTCGGCGGCGTGGAGCCCCAGTCCGAGACCGTATGGCGTCAGGCTGACAAATACAATGTGCCCCGTATCGGTTACGTCAACAAGATGGACCGCTCCGGCGCCAACTTCTTCGAAGTAGTACGCCAGGTGAAGGATGTGCTGGGTGCCAACCCCTGTCCCATCCAGATCCCCATCGGTGCCGAAGAGACCTTCAAGGGCCTCGTCGACCTCGTGACCATGAAGGCCATCTTCTGGCACGACGAGACCATGGGCGCCGAGTACACCGAGGAGGAAATCCCCGCCAACCTCCAGGCCGAGGCCGAGGAGTGGCGCGACAAGATGCTGGAGAAAATCGCAGAATGCGACGACGCCCTCATGGAGAAGTACTTCGACGATCCCTCCACCATCACCGAGGATGAAATCCGCCGCGCAATCCGCACCGCCACCCTCAAGATGGAAATCGTGCCGATGATCTGCGGTTCCTCCTTCAAGAACAAAGGTGTGCAGCCCCTGCTCAACGCCGTCTGCGCATACCTTCCCTCCCCCGTTGACTCAGGTGCCGTAGAGGGCTGCGCCCCCGGCGAACCCGACAAGGTGGAGACCCGCGAACCCTCCCCCGAGGCTCCCATGTGTGCCCTCGCGTTCAAGATTGCCACCGACCCCTATGTAGGCCGTCTGACATTCTTCCGCGTCTACTCGGGCGACGTTGTTGCCGGCTCTTACGTCCTCAACGCCCGCTCCGACAAGAAAGAGCGCGTTTCGCGTCTGTTCCAGATGCACTCCAACAAGCAGAACCCGATGGAGAAGATCGGCTGCGGCGACATCGGCGCAGGCGTAGGCTTCAAGGATATCCGCACCGGTGACACCCTCTGCGACGAGAACCACCCCATCGTGCTCGAAGCCATGGAATTCCCCGATCCCGTTATCGGTATCGCCGTGGAGCCCAAGACCCAGAAAGACCTCGACAAGCTCGGCGTCGGCCTTCAGAAGCTCGCCGAGGAGGACCCCACCTTCCGCGTGGAGACCAACGAGGAGACTGGCCAGACCGTCATCTCAGGTATGGGCGAGCTTCACCTCGACATCATCATCGACCGTCTCAAGCGCGAGTTCAAGGTTGAATGTAACCAGGGCCGTCCCCAGGTTACCTACAAGGAAGCCATCACCAAGCCCGTCGAGCTTCGCGAAGTGTTCAAGAAGCAGACCGGTGGTCGCGGTAAGTTCGCCGACATCATCGTCCGCGTTGAACCCGTCGACGAAGGCTTCGAAGGCAGCCTCCAGTTCGTCGACGAGGTCAAGGGTGGTAACATCCCCAAGGAGTTCATCCCCGCCATCCAGAAAGGCTTCACCAACGCGATGAAGAACGGTGTCCTCGCCGGCTACCCCGTCGAGAAGCTGAAAGTGACCGTCATCGACGGTTCCTTCCACCCCGTCGACTCCGACCAGCTCTCCTTCGAGCTTTGCGCCATCCAGGCCTTCAAGAAGGCTTCCGAGAAGGCCGGTCCCGTCCTGATGGAGCCCATCATGAAGATTGAAGTGGTTACCCCCGAGGAATCCATGGGTGACGTGATCTCCGACCTCAACAAGCGCCGCGGCCAGGTTGAAGGCATGGAGACCTCCCGCTCAGGTGCCCGCGTGGTGAAGGCACAGGCTCCCCTGGCCGAGATGTTCGGCTATGTGACCGCCCTGCGTACCATCACCTCCGGACGTGCCACCTCGACAATGACCTTCAGCCACTACTCCGAGGTTTCCGCCTCCATCGCCAAGCAGGTGCTCACCGAGTGCCAGGGCCGCGTTGACCTCGTGAAGTAATCAGCCGCAGGACACAACCCCCATACAGACAAAAAGGGCGGGGGAGGCAGCAAATGATTCTTGACTTCCCCGCCCCTTCAAAACCTCCCACGGGAGGCCATATAACAAAATCCAATCAAAAAACTCAGCAATGAGCCAGAAAATCAGAATCAAACTCAAATCTTACGACCACAACCTGGTTGACAAGTCGGCCGAAAAGATCGTAAAGACCGTAAAGGCCACAGGCGCCGTGATCTCGGGTCCCATACCCCTGCCCACCCACAAGCGCATCTTCACCGTCAACCGTTCCACCTTCGTCAACAAGAAGAGCCGCGAGCAGTTCCAGCTCTCCTCTTTCAAGCGTCTGATCGACATCTACAACTCGACCGCCAAGACCGTTGACGCCCTGATGAAGCTCGAGCTCCCCTCAGGCGTTGAAGTGGAAATCAAGGTCTGATACCCGTGGATTTGAACCCAGAAAGAAAACAATCTCAACAAACAGAAAACTGAAATGCCAGGATTATTAGGAAAGAAAATCGGAATGACATCCGTTTTCAGTGCCG
>CAMWVQ010000103.1 GCA_947177635.1 uncultured Porphyromonadaceae bacterium
ATTGAAATAAGATGACCGGTTAATATAAAATAATTTTGAACAGTTACTTATTAATGTAGAAACCGTATATACGATGAATATTCTCGAATTGAGCGAGCAAGAGATTGTACGCCGCGGATCGCTCGACCAGATGCGCGCGATGGGCATAGACCCCTACCCCGCAGCGGAGTTCCCCGTCAATGCCCACACTGACGAAATCAAGGCAAACTTCCGCGACCCTGAGACCGACGCCGATGGGAATCCCGTAGGGGAGCCCCGCGAGGTGGTGGTGGCAGGCCGTGTGATGGGGCGCCGCATCATGGGAAAGGCCTCATTCATGGAGCTCCAGGATGCCAACGGGCGCATCCAGGTCTACATAAACCGCGACGAGATATGTCCGGGTGAGGACAAGGAGCTTTACAACACGGTGTTCAAGAAGCTGCTCGACATCGGTGACTTCGTAGGGGTGGAGGGCTTCGTGTTCCGCACCCAGACGGGTGAGATTTCGGTTCACGCCCGCAAGCTGACGGTGCTCAGCAAGTCGCTGCGCCCCCTCCCCATCGTGAAGGTGAAGGATGGCGTGACCTACGACGCCTTCGACGACCCCGAGCTGCGCTTCCGCCGCCGCTACGTCGACCTGGTGGTCAACGACGGAGTGAAGGAGATATTCATCAAGCGCACCAAGGTGTTCAACTCGATGCGCAACTACTTCAACGAACACGGCTACATGGAGGTGGAGACCCCGATTCTCCAGGCCATCCCAGGCGGGGCGTCGGCACGTCCGTTCATCACCCACCACAACGCCCTCGACATCCCCCTCTATATGCGTATCGCCGACGAGCTATATCTCAAGCGTCTGATTGTCGGCGGCTTCGAGGGTGTGTATGAGTTCTCGAAGAACTTCCGCAACGAGGGCATGGACCGCACCCACAACCCGGAATTCACCTGCATGGAGATTTATGTCTCATACAAGGACTACAACTGGATGATGGAGTTCACCGAGAGGATGCTCGAGCGTATCTGTCTGGAGGTGAACGGCACAGACACCGTGCGCGTGGGAGACAAGGAAATCAGCTTCAAGGCCCCCTACCGCCGCGTGACCATGCGCGACGCCATCCTTGAGCATACCGGCTTCGACATCAACGGCAAGGATGAGGAGCAGCTCCGCGCGGCCGCCAAGGAGATGGGCATCGAGGTTGACGAGACCATGGGCAAGGGTAAACTCATCGACGAGATTTTCGGCGAGAAGTGTGAAGGCTCATACATCCAGCCCACTTTCATCATCGACTACCCCATCGAGATGTCGCCCCTTACCAAGCGCCACCGCGAGAATCCCGAGCTGACCGAACGTTTCGAGCTGATGGTCAACGGCAAGGAGCTGGCCAACGCCTACTCTGAGCTCAACGACCCCATCGACCAGTATGAGCGTTTCGTAGAGCAGATGCGCCTGTCGGAGAAGGGTGACGACGAGGCGATGATCATCGACCACGATTTCATCCGCGCCCTCGAATACGGTATGCCCCCGACATCCGGAATGGGTATCGGCATGGACCGTCTGGTGATGCTGATGACCGGCCAGACCACCATCCAGGAGGTGCTGCTCTTCCCCCAGATGCGTCCCGAGAAGGTTGCGCGACGCGACAAGGAGGAGGCATTCACCGCCCTCGGGATGCCCGCGGAATGGGTGGCCCCGGTGCAGAAAGCCGGCTTCCTGACCGTCGAGGCCCTCGCCTCAGCCGTTCCCGGCAAGCTCCAGCAGGAACTCCTCGGAATCAACAAGAAATACAAGCTGCAGCTCAAGAATCCCCAGCCCGACCAGATCAAGGCTTGGGTCGAAGCCGCCCTGGCCCTCTATCCGGCGAAACAGGAAGAACAGTAACCAACACGCCAAGCCATGTCAAGCAATGAATTCCCCGGACGCATAGCCGTCATGGGAGGCGGAAGCTGGGCCACGGCGCTGGCCAAGCTCCTGCTCAAGAACTGCGAGTCGATAATCTGGTACATGCGGCGCGACGACCGCATCGAGGACTTCGTGCGCCTGGGCCACAACCCGGCATACCTGACCGATGTCACCTTCGACACGTCCCGCATCGAGTTCTCGTCAGACATCAACCGCGTGGCCTCCGAGGCAGACACGCTGCTGCTGGTCATGCCGTCACCCTACTTCAAGAGCCACCTGGCCAAAGTGGAGGTAGACCTCGCCGACAAATACATCGTCTCGGCTGTAAAAGGCATCGTGCCCGACGAGAACCTGCTGGTGACCGACTACATGATCGAGAAGTTCGGAGTCAGCAGAGACCACACCCTCGTTGTCTCAGGCCCCTGCCACGCCGAGGAGGTAGCCCTTGAACGCCCCTCATACCTCACCGTGGGATGCGAGGACATCGACATCGCCGAAAAGTTCAGCCGATGTCTCTGCGGCCCGGGCGCGCGCAACTGCCACGCAATCCTCTCGACCGACGTCGACGGCATAGAGTATGCCGGGGTGATGAAGAACATCTACGCCATCGCCGCCGGAATCGTCCACGGCATGAAGCGCGGCGACAACTTCCTGGCGATGCTCGTCTCGAACGCCATACGCGAGATGGAGGATTTCCTCGACGCCGTAAGCCCCCGCCCCAGGCAGATATGCGACTCAGTGTACCTGGGCGACCTGCTTGTGACCTCATACTCCCGCTTCTCCCGAAACCACAATTTCGGCTCGATGATCGGGAAAGGATACTCGGTAAACGCCGCCCGCATGGAGATGGAACAGACCGCCGAAGGATACTACGGGGCGAAATGCATCCACGAAATCAACGCCCGCCACGAGGTGGCGATGCCCATCGCCGAGGCTGTCTACGACATCCTCTACCGACGCGTACGCCCCGAAAACGCAATATCACGCATCGCCGACAAGCTGACATGATATCGATGCGCGGCATACACAAGAGTTTCGACCGCCTGGAAGTGCTCCGGGGGGTCGACCTTGATGTGCGCCGCGGCGAGATACTCTCCATCGTCGGTGCGAGCGGCGCAGGCAAGACCACCCTGCTCCAGATTCTCGGCACCCTCGACCGCCCCGACGCCGGGACCGTCGAATATGAAGGCACCCGCGTCTCAGACCTCACGGGGAAAGCCCTCGCCCGTTTCCGCAACCGCAACATAGGCTTCATATTCCAGTTCCACCAGCTGCTGCCGGAGTTCACAATGCTCGAGAACATCGCCATGCCGGCCCTCATCGGCGGGGAAAAACGGGCAACCGCCCTGCGGCGCGCAGCCGAACTGGCCGACTACCTCGGCCTGGCCGACCGCGCCGGCCACCGGCCCTCACAGCTCTCGGGCGGAGAACGCCAGCGCGCAGCCGTGGCCCGCGCCCTTGTCAACAACCCCGCCGTGATTCTCGCCGACGAGCCATCCGGCAGCCTCGACTCGGCCAACCGACGCGAGCTCTACGACCTCTTCTTCCGCCTGCGTGACGAACGCCGCCAGACTTTCGTCATCGTCACCCACGACGAGACCCTCGCCTCACGCTCCGACCGCGTGATCCATATCGCCGACGGCCTCATCACCGCCCCCTGAACCGGGGCGCATCCCCCCATCCGGCCACACTCCCACCC
>CAMWVQ010000104.1 GCA_947177635.1 uncultured Porphyromonadaceae bacterium
AGCCAGTCGATGATTACGTGGTCGAAGTCGTCACCGCCGAGGTGGGTGTCACCGTTGGTTGATTTCACCTCGAACACGCCGTCGCCGAGTTCCAGGATCGAGATATCGAATGTACCGCCACCGAGGTCGAAGACGGCGATTTTCTGGTCTTTGTCGCTCTTGTCGAGGCCGTAGGCGAGGGCTGCCGCGGTCGGCTCGTTGACGATACGCTTCACTGTGAGGCCTGCGATTTCACCGGCTTCTTTGGTTGCCTGGCGCTGGGAGTCGTTGAAGTAGGCGGGCACGGTGATGACAGCCTCGGTCACCTCTTGTCCGAGGTAATCCTCTGCGGTCTTCTTCATCTTCTGGAGAATCATCGCGGAGATTTCCTGGGGGGTGTATTCGCGGCCGTCGATGTCGACACGGGGTGTGCCGTTTGCGCCCCTCACTACTTTGTAAGGCACGCGTTCGATTTCCTTCTGCACCTGGTCGTATGTCTCACCCATGAAACGCTTGATGGAGTAGATTGTGCGGCCGGGGTTTGTGATGGCCTGACGCTTGGCGGGATCACCGACCTTGCGTTCGCCGCCGTCAACGAAAGCGACCACCGAGGGGGTGGTGTTGCGGCCTTCAGAGTTGGGTATTACGACGGGGTCTTTACCTTCAAGGACGGCCACGCATGAGTTGGTCGTACCTAAGTCGATACCTATGATTTTTCCCATAGTTGTAGAGTTTTTATGTTTTGTTGTTTTGTTTCGGTTGTGTCATACGGAACCGGACGTAGGCCCTGAGGGGCTTTTTCCTGCTCCGATTCATAAATGAAACAAACATTGTGCCAAAAAGGTTGCCGACAGCTTTTAAAAAAGGGAAAGCTGTGGCAGATGAAGCCTTGTCGAGGCGTAAATTATGGGAAATTAGGCGGTTACGGCTGGTGGAGGGGGTAGAACTGTCGTGTCAGTCGTCACCTGTCAGGACAGCAGGTCGCGAAGGCGTCCTGCCACCTTGCGGTGAAGCGGGAGGGCATTGTCGGGTATGACACGGCTGACTTCCGGCCCGGCATCGTAGAGACGGCATGTGGCGGATTGGGGGATGGAAGGCTTGACGCGCTCTATCTCCTCATTCGGGGAGGTCTCGCCGACTGCGGAGGCGAGACGTGGAGCGTCGGCGACCCTGACAAGGATTGCCGTGTTGTTGTCAGTCGAGCCGTCACACATGGCGGCGAGCCGGGCTGTTTTCTCCTCATCAGGGATGTTGGCGTCGAGCAGTTCGGTGATATGCCTGTCGTCGACCAGTTGGGTGACGCCGTCTGTGCATAGCAGGAAGTAGTCTCCCGCCTCGATGTCGGTCAGCATTATCATGTCGGCTGCCGACGGCTCTCCCCCCGGCTCCACATAGCTCATACAGCGGGTTATGACGTTGCTTTTGGGGTGGTTTATGGCCTGGGCCGGGGTGAGGTTGCCTGAATGGACGAGCACGTTGACCAGCGAATGGTCGCAGGTGCGGTAGAGAATCCCGACCCCCGGTCGGATATGATACACCCTTGAGTCACCCATATGCGCCACCAGCGCGTTGCGGGCGTTGAAATGGAGAAACGCCAGTGTGGTGGCCATGTCGCTTCCTCCGCTGTGGCGGATTGCCTTCAGCAGGCGGTGGTAGGCGAATGTGATGGCATCCCGGAATGTCCGCTGGGTCAGTTCATAGGCCGGGTCGGCGTATCCGCCCATGAAGTCGGCGAACGCCTTGCACACTGTCTGCGACGCCACGGCGCCATCCTTCTCACCTCCGACACCGTCACACACGACGAATGTGCGCGCTCCTCTTTCGGGGCGGTCGCTGTCGGGATGGCGCGCATCCTGTTGTTCCTCTCTTGCTCCTCTGCGGCAGAAAGAAGCCGCGGGGGCGGGTATTATGTAGTCAGACATCCTTGTCAAATCTGAATTGTGTCTTACCCAGTATGATGCTGTCGCCGAAGTTGAGGGCGAAGCTCTCGCCGGGCATGAGGGGTTCGTGGTTTACAAGCACGGGGTTGGTGGCGCGCAACACCCTGAGCTGGAACATATATCCGTTCATATCGGTGTGCTCGACCCTGATGTCTATCGAGCGGCGGCTCATCGAGGGGTCATCGGAGATGGCAATGTCGCTGGTGCCGCTGGGGTTGGAGTCATACCGGCCGACGATGTTCGAGCCTGCGTTGAGCCTGAACTCCTTGTTGAACCATCCCCGGCGCAGCATCGTCAGTTTCCCCCTGAATGGCTGGAACTCACCTGAGAGGCGTTTGACGGTGACGTCGCGAGCCTCATAGGAGGTCTTTCCTTTGCATTGCGGGCATAGAAACAGGTTGGTGCCTTTCCGCTGGGGCGTCTCGTTGTGGATGTATCCGCAACCGAACGCGCATTGAATCCTTGCAGGCTTGTTTACGATGAAGTCTCCACGGGTCTCACGGGGCGGCTGAAGGGCGTTGTTTGGCACCTGTGGCCCATGGGGAGGTTGCGGGCCGGCAGCCCCGGCGGGGGCTACCGGTGATGCCTGTGGCACCTCCAGTGATATTTTTATTCCGCACCCCGGGCATGTCAGCTTGTATTTGCCCGGCTTGTCAGGACGTTTGACCGAAACCACCCGTCCGCACTGGGGATTCGGGCACTTTACTTTGACTATCTGGGGTTGCATGTCTGTCAGTCGTTATTGTTTGTCAAGAGGGATATGTGGGAAGAATGGAGGACGGAAGGGGGGAAGTCAGACGGTGATGATGTCATCGAGGTAGTCGTCGCCGAATTCCTGGTCGAAACGCTCGGTCTCGGTGTCGGTCTGTGCAAGGTAGCCTTCTCCCTGCACCATATTCTCGGCGTCGGAGACGGTAAGCCCGAATTGTGACGCGTCATCCACGAAAAGTCCGTCAGGGGTCTCTATCTTGTCGAAAAGCCCGTCATTGTCGATGTCAACCATGACAAGGTCATAGCCGGTGTTGGAGGTGAAACTGGCGTGTACCTCCTCATCACCCTCGACAGTGTAGACGGTCTCGATACCGTTGAAGGTGAAGATGTCGCCCTCCTCTATGTCATCAGGGTCAACCTGCTCCTGGGCGATTAAGGCGTCGGCAATCGCGTCGATGTCCTCCGGGTCGCTGATCTCCCCGACGATGTCGGGTTCCGGCTCCACCGGTTCGGGGTCAGGGAGCGGTTCGGGTTCCGGGTCGGGTATGGGTTCAGGTTCAGGGATTGGTTCCGGCTCAGGCTGCGTGACATCATTGGCCTGTGTCGAGGGAGTGTGACCGCCCGAAGTGCCCTGACCCGACGCTCCGTTTCCGGATGGAGTCTCCTGGGAGGGGGGCTGCACGGCCTGGACAGCCTGGGCGCCCATTTCCACAATCTGGTCGTCAAGCGACAGTTCGGTCTCAGGTTCAGCCTCGACGGCCGACATGGTGGCGGCAGTGGCCGCGCTCGCTGTGACAGCCGCGCCCACTCCTACAGCCACTTTCCTGGCCGTGTCGTTTCCTCCTCTCTGGGGATTCCGGCAGGGAGCCGGAACGGGCTGCCCGGCAGCTCTGTTGCGGGG
>CAMWVQ010000105.1 GCA_947177635.1 uncultured Porphyromonadaceae bacterium
TTACCGAAGCGGGTGGTGTATGTGGCGGCAACCTTGACGTCAACGGTGAGGGTTGTCGCGGCGGTGTAGAGGGCCGGGGTCGCCGGGCTCCAAAGTTCAGGTTTCTCGACGAGGAAATTCTGGGCGAACTCCTGTCCGCGTGACACATAGGTGGAGTTGTCAGAGGCAACCTCCTTCCCCTCGGGGGAGTAGATTACAGTCTTCACATCCACCTTCTCGCCGTAGGGCCATTCCTGCGACCTCTTCGCGCCGTCGATACGGAGCCTGAGGTTTACAGACGCATATTCCTTCGAAACCTTGGGGGTGGTCACAGATGTGCCCCACACGGGGACATGCACCCTCCCGGTCTCAATCAGGTGGACGTTGCGGTAAAGGCCCGCGCCGGGATACCAGCGGGAAGCCTGTTCATAATTCTCCAGCTCCACCACAAGGTCGTTCTTACCCTGCCTGAGGTCGGAATTGTCGAGGTTGACATAAAACGAATTGTAGCCGTAAGGCCATACGCCGACCTCCTTGCCGTTGAGTTTCACCTTGGAATTGCTCATCGCGCCGTCAAACAGGAGGGTGAAAGCGCGCCAGGCGGTGTCGGGAATCTCGATGGTAGTGCGGTAAGTGCCCTTGCCGATGAACGGCAGGCCACCGGTGCGACCCGTCTTGAGGGTCTTCTCGGTCTCGCCGTTCTGCTCCACGGCCACCACCTGGAGGTCGTTGGCCCTGTCAAACGGACCGTATATGGCCCAGTCGTGAGGCACCCTCACCTGCTGCCACTCCTTGGCCTCAGCCTCGGGCCCCTTGGTGAACTGCCACCCCTCGTTTAGGGTCGTGACTGACCTCTGGGCTGAGGCCGAAAAGGCGGCCGCGCCCAGCATAAGCGCAAAAAGATTGCGTAAGTTTCTCATGTTGATTTTATGTTGATTTGTCTCAGTTTTGGTATGAAAAGCGTATTGTTCCTTGATTAATACGGGGATTTCACCCTTATGTTATCCGGCAGCCTCCTGACCCGGCAAATATTTCACAAAATTAACTAATTCGCGCGAATACACCACACTTCCCCCACATAAAATTTCAGTCCATAAACACAAACCACACCGCTAATATCAGGCAGACGAAAGCCGCGAAGTGGTTCCAGTGGAGCGACTCTCCACGAAATAACACCACTGTGAACAGCGTGAAGACTATCAGCGTTATCGCCTCCTGTATCACCTTGAGCTGCATCAGCGAGAACGCGCCGCCGTTGCCCTGGAACCCCATACGGTTGGCCGGCACCTGGCAGGTGTATTCCAGCAGGGCGATGCCCCACGACACCAGAATCACAACATACAGCGGGGTGTTTGAGGTGAACACCTTCATCTCCTGGAGTTTCAGGTGGCCATACCACGCGAACGTCATAAACACATTGGATATCACCAACAGCAGTATTGTCAGCCACGCATTCATCGTCAATCGGTCTATATCTGAATTTATCCACAAATTTAACACAAAAAGCGTTTACTGCCAAATTCTCCCTTTCATACGGCCGAACCGACACAAATCCACTAACCGGAAGCAACCAAGAATAGTTCCGACCTACCTGTTGTTCTCAATAAAATGCACCTACAGTATTGTGACAATTAGGATTTTACAGTAACTTTGCATAATGAGGCCCCCCACAGGAATGTATCTTGTGTGACATTTCCCCGCTCCAAAGATGAACCAAGAAAACCAAAATACCGAATATAAGCGAATATGGAAAGACGAGTACCTCAAATGGGTATGCGGCTTCGCTAATGCCCAAGGCGGTAAGATATACATCGGTATCGCCGATGACATGTCGGTCATCGGCGTGTCTCACCTGCATCAGCAGTTGGAGGACATCCCTAATAAGATTGTGACCATATTGGGTATAGTGCCAACGGTCAGCCATATCGAGCAAAGAGAGAAGGATATAATCGAAATATATATTGAACCTTCCAATATACCGATTTCATACAAGGGGGTGTTCTATCTACGCAGTGGAGCAACCAATCAAGAACTGAGAGGAGTGGCATTGCAACAGTTCCTGATGAAGAAATTTGGAAGGAGCTGGGAAGATATGCCGTGCTATGGATCATCAATAGACGACATAGACCCGGAGGCTATCAGATATTTCTTGAAAAAGGGCATCAAAGAGAAACGTATGTCGCCGGATGCCGACAGCTCCACTCCTGAGGAAGTCATTTCCAATCTTGGACTGATGGAAGATGGAGTGCCTTGCAACGGCGCAATTCTGCTTTTCGGCAAATCTCCTCAGCGACGCTTCGTCACTTCGAGTTTCAAGATTGGTCGTTTCGGCTCATCCAACTTCGACCTGTTAAGTCAGGAAATTATTGACGGCAATCTTATACAGATGCCCGAAAGGGTAATGCGTGTCTTGGATGAGAAATATCTGATTCGTCCGATTCATTACGATGGACTGCAACGTGTCGAGCCACTTGAACTCCCGGAAGAAGCTTTACGCGAAATAATCTGCAACTCAATAGTCCATCGTGACCATCAGGGGACGTGGACTCAGATGAGCATATATAGCGACCATATAAGGCTTTGGAATGAAGGGAAATTGCCTGAAGATTTACCTGTTGAGAAACTTATGGGCAAGCATACCTCCAAACCTCGCAACCCGAAAATGGCCGAAGCGTTCTACCGTGCCGGCTTCATTGAAGCGTGGGGCAGAGGTATCGAAAAGATTGTCAACGGCTTCAAAGCTGAGAGGCTGACTCCGCCCACATTTTCCGTTGAACAAGGAGGTGTCACTGTCCATATCCCCCGTGAAAAGTTCGAGGCAATCAACATTGGTGGCACGACCGACATAGACCGATACAATGGTTCAAAGAAAAATGGTCAGAAACCGATACAAACCGATACAAAACCGATACAAACCGGTAAAATAGCTCTCCAGAAAAAAGCGATAATCGAGATGATTCAAGGGAATCCGGAGATTTCTATGGATGAAATAAGCCGTAATCTTTCAATAACAAAGAGTAGCGTTCAACGTCGCCTTGAAGCCCTGGTAAAGGAATATCGCATTCGACATGCCGGCCCCTCCAATGGCGGATTTTGGGAGATAATTGAGCAGAAGTAAATTGGGGAAAGAACATTAAAAGACTTTTTTTGAAAAAAAGTTGCGAAAAAATTTGGAGGGTTCAGAAATAGTGCGTACCTTTGCATCGCTTTTGGAAATCAAGCCACTGCCTGAGGCCCTCCCCCGGAGAGCCGGAAAGTCAAAAGTGACAGACCCGCGAAAGCGAGACGGCAGCGTGAAAATAGTTTGATTGCTTCGAATCGGGGTGTAGCTCAGTTGGTTAGAGTACGCGTCTGGGGGGCGTGAGGTCGCT
>CAMWVQ010000106.1 GCA_947177635.1 uncultured Porphyromonadaceae bacterium
CGCCCGCCGCCCCGGAGGCGCCCCCCCCGCCAGCATGGTGGGCGGCCGCGGAGCCGGCCGGCGGCTATCCCACGACACGAGCGGCCCGCGGGTGACTGGATGTCCAGTCGACCCGCGGGCCTCTCGTCGTAGCCGAAGTGGGACTCGAACCCACACAGCCTCAATGGCCAAAGGATTTTAAGTCCTTCGTGTCTACCATTCCACCATTCGGCCGGAATAGCGGGGAGGCATCGGCGCGCTCCCTCATTTTCCGCCGCAAATTTACGCTTTTTTAATCAATCCGGCAACAGATTCCCGGTTTTTTTCGTAACTTTGCACCCGACGCACGAGTAGTGCCGACAGGTGCCTCAGGCGTCCCCCGACACGATACTACAAATAACCCAACTGCTTTTTTAGCAAAAGTTTCAATACACAATTATGAAAATCGAAAAAATCATTGGTCGTGAGGTGCTGGATTCACGCGGCAACCCCACTGTTGAAGTCGACGTAATCCTCGAAAGCGGCGCCCGTGGCCGTGCTTCCGTTCCCTCCGGCGCTTCCACCGGCGTCAACGAGGCCCTCGAGCTCCGCGACGGTGAGAAGAACCGTTACATGGGCAAAGGTGTCCTCAAGGCTGTCGCCAACGTAAACGGCCCCATCGCCGAAGCCCTCAAGGGCATGAGCGCCCTCGACCAGATTGCCATCGACGAGGCTATGCTCAAGCTCGACGGCACCGATACCAAGTCGAACCTCGGCGCGAACGCCATCCTCGGTGTTTCCCTCGCAGTCGCCAAGGCCGCTGCCGACTACCTCGACCTGCCCCTCTACAAATACATCGGCGGTTGCAACACCTACGTCCTCCCCGTTCCCATGATGAACATCATCAACGGTGGCGCACACTCCGACGCTCCCATCTGCTTCCAGGAATTCATGATCCGTCCCATCGGCGCCGAGTCATTCCGCGAAGGCATCCGCATGGGCACCGAGGTGTTCCACAACCTCAAGAAGGTCCTCAAGGAGCGCAACCTCTCCACCGCCGTTGGTGACGAAGGTGGTTTCGCCCCCAACCTCGACGGCACCGAAGACGCCCTCCAGGTAATCATCAAGGCCATCGAGCTCGCAGGCTACGTTCCCGGAAAGGATGTCACCATCGGTCTCGACTGCGCATCCTCCGAGTTCTACAAAGACGGCGTTTACGACTACACCTGGAAGCAGGGTGCCGACGCTCCCAAGCTCACCTCCGAGCAGCAGGCTGCATTCCTCAAGGAACTCGTTGAGAAATACCCCATCGACTCCATCGAGGACGGTATGGCAGAAGGCGACTGGGAAGGCTGGAAGATACTGACCGACCTCATCGGCGACCGTTGCCAGCTCGTCGGCGACGACCTGTTCGTGACCAACGTGAAATATCTCAAGCGCGGTATCGACGAAGGCTGCGCCAACTCCATCCTCGTCAAGGTTAACCAGATCGGTTCCCTCACCGAGACCCTCCGCGCCGTTGAGCTCGCTCAGCGTAACGGCTACACCGCCGTCATCTCCCACCGTTCCGGTGAGACCGAAGACGCCACCATCGCCGACATCGCCGTTGCCACCAACGCCGGACAGATCAAGACCGGTTCCGCATCCCGCTCCGACCGTATGGCCAAGTACAACCAGCTCCTCCGCATCGAAGAGGAACTCGGCGCTGCCGCCGCTTACGGTTACGGCAAGAAGACCAAGCGTCCTGAATAATCAGGCGACCGCATACGGGCCATTCCGCCGCGCGGTCTGACCCTGATGTGAACCACATATCCGCCCCGGCATCCCATCTGTAAAGTGAGGGATGCCGGGGCGGACTGTGTTTTGTCCCCCCCTGCCCCCGGCCGGATAATCACAACTCGGAGTGAACAAAAGATTTCCCATGCGGGTTTTAATACCACAGGGATGCAGGGTGTCGTCCCTCCGGACGATACCCTCTTCAACGGATAATGAACGCATTCTATTTATCAATCCACTTTGCTTATGTCACGCGTTAGGACAATTACCCTCGCTCTCGCAGGAACGGCAGCCATGCTGACTACTGCTGTCGCACAAGATGTGCAGACCCCCGATTCTTCGACATGGTATCGCCTCGTCACTATGTACAACGGCTCCGACGCCCGTTCAGGCCGCTGCATCCAGTATTTCCCCGAAGGATCTGCCCACTCAGGCATGGTATGGTCGGCCGAGATTGTCGATGCGACAGATCCGGCCTACGACTACCAGTTCTGGAAGTTCGTCCCCTCACCGGATGATTCCTCGGTTTACGCCATCGTCTGCAAAGCCGCCCCCGACGGCTATCTGAGCAATGTGCCGACAGCCTTCTCGGCGGATGGGCGTTGGGATTATGTCGCGGTGGCAGAAAGCGATGCTCCTGCGGATAAATATGGCTTTGGCCTTGGAGGATTGCGTGCCGGGGTCGATTCCGAGACCGGCGAAGCTTACTCCGACATTTTTACCGATATTGACGAGGAAGACCTGTACAGGTATGTGAATTGCGCCGGTGCAGACCAGGACTATGCCATCAATGTCTCCCGTGCCACTGTCGCCTACGACACCAACGAATGGGTTTTCCGCTTCTCCCCCCGCCTTCCGGTTTCCGGCATCGGAAATGTGGTGGTCGACGCGGGCAGCGGAGAGACCGCGCCCACGGAAATTTACGACCTCTACGGCCGGAAAGTCTCCACCCCCGGCCACGGTATATATATAGTAGACGGGCGCAAGGTCGTCTATTGAAATCGCAACGTGACGTTTTCATTATGTCAGTCCGCTTTTCCTTATAAAATATAGGATAGGCGAAATCCGATAAATAGCCACATATTTTTGATTTCAATTGGCGTGTTCTCCTCGGAGTACGCGCCAATCTTTTTGCTGTAATTACAGGTTGTGTAAAACCTCGGAAAATTAACATTTGTTGAAGTGGCTGTCATTCAGGGGCTGGCGGCGTATGTATTGAAAAATTATGTTTTGCAGCATAAATTTCTTGCTGAAAAATTTGGAG
>CAMWVQ010000107.1 GCA_947177635.1 uncultured Porphyromonadaceae bacterium
AATTATTGGCGCAATAGTTATTACTTATTGTGCATTTGACAATTTCAATATATATTGGAAAACCCAGGGTCGGATGACCCCTTGGGCCAAGGTCGATTTGACCCCTGAAAATATTTTATTTTTGACCCCCTTAGAGATTGGCCGACGGGGTCAGTTTTATTTTGGTTTATCTGTTTTTGAAGGCTTTGAGCTTGCGGACACTTTCACCGGTAAGGGTGATGCGGTGGGCGGTGTGGACAATGCGGTCGAGTATGGCATCGGCCACAGTCGAGTCACCGATCGCATCGTACCAGTCCAGTTCGGGAAGCTGGGATGTTACGATGATTGACTTGCGTCCGTGACGGTCTTCGATGATTTCCGTCAGATGGGCGCGTTCCTTTGCGTCGAGTGGGACAAGGAAAAGGTCATCGAGTATCAGGAGTTGAGTTTTTTCGAGTTTTTTCAACTCGGTCTCGATTGTGCCCTTGTTTTTTGCGATTTTCAGGGTGCCCATGAGTTTTGAGGCGTTTGCGTAAAGGACTCGCATTCCGGCCTTGCAGGCCTCGTAACCCAATGCTGTTGCCAGATAACTTTTCCCAGTGCCGGAACAACCGGTTATGAACAGGTTGTCTCCCTTGCGGACAAAATCAAGCGAGGCAAGACGCTCCATCTGGTTGCGGTCGAGGCCACGCGGCAGGGCGTAGTCTATCTGTGCCATTGAAGCGTCGCCATATCGGAAGTTTGCATTTTTCACCAGCCGCTCGATATTACGTGCGGCCCGGTAGTCCCATTCCCTGGAGAGCAACCAGTTCAGGAAGCTGTCTGGTGTCATTGTCTCTGCAAAAGTGGACTGGAGGCTTTCAGTGAACGCGGCCGCCATGCCGTGCAGGCGCATGCGGTGCATGAGGTCCATAGAGATGGTATTTCGGTCCTTTTCAGGAGTTATGGGTGTCGTCTTATCGTTTGTTTCCATTCTGTACGTTGTCGTTATTGGTTGATTGTTTGATGCTGGCGGCAAAATATTCTTTACCGCGTATATTGCAGTGGGCCGGTGTCAGACGTTCGTTGCCGTCGGCATCAGCCCCCGGCAGATAATCCGCGTCGGCCCCGGATTCAAGGATGTCAACCATGTCGCTGACACTGTAGAGGCGCGCATCCATGGCTGCGGCACAACCTGATACAAGTCGTTCCTGTCCATACTTTTTCTCCAGTTTCATGATGCCTCGGCATGCCCTGAAGGCGAGTTCCGGATAGCGTCTGTCTTCGATGACCGCCCGCAAATAGTGTACTACGATATTGTCAATCTGAGCCGCGCGTGAAAGCAGTTCTTCAATGTCACTCTCACAGCTCCCTTTGCGCCCCGGCAGGTTGTGTGACGGCTTGGTGGTATATTCGTAAGGAGTGTCGTTGCGGTGATGTGTGGTCACATGGGTGAAGCCATGAAAGATATCGATTGTTTCAGCATCATAGACTATCTCCACACGTTTGCCGACATATTGCACAGGCACACTGTAATGATGTTTGTTGAGGGTGACGTAACTGTTACGCTGGACTGTGGCGACAGCCCGCTGTCTCATCTGATAGCGGTTTGTCGGCAATGGATGCAGACTGTCCTTTTCGACAGCCTCGAAGAGTTGACGGCGTGATTCCTTGCGGCGGGTAAGATTCCGGGCGTTGAATGCCGCAACGGATTTAAGAATGGCTTCGTTGAGCGATTCCAGATTATGGAACACCATCCCCTCAAGGTCTACATATACTGACCGATACATCAGCTTTACCGCATTTTCCACCAGAGCCTTGTCCTTGGGATGGCGCACGCGGGCCGGTACTACGGCACAGCCGTAATGGTCGGCAAAAGCCTCGAAGTCAGCATTGATTACCGGTTCGTTGCGGTCGCTGCGCGTGACGGCGGACTTCAGGTTGTCCGGCACAATCGCACACGGAGCCCCTCCATAAAAATGGATGGCGTTCTCGCACGCCTTGATGAGGTCCTCCTTCTTCTGCGACCACACGGCCTCGCAGTATGTGTAATGACTGCACGGAAGTATCGCGACAAACACCTCGACTTTCCGCACCTCCGCTGTTGCTTCGTCAACTATCTCCAGTCGGTTTCCGGCAAAATCGATATACATCTGGTCTCCGGCGCGGTGCTCGACATGACCAATGGCGTTGGTCTGCAGCATGAACTGCCTTAGCTTCATTCCGAATGATGCCTTGAGGTATCCATCGGGATGTCCGGCACGGTACTCTTCGTAGAGTTTCTTGACAGTCATGCCCCTGCGGGAAAGCCTGGCCGCATATTCAGGCAATAGGGCTTCGAGCCTGATCTGCCGTTCTGACGGCTGACGCTCCCTCGCTCCGGGTATGGCGAATAGTTCCTGTAGCCGCGCGTCGCTCAGCGACGGCAGTTTCTCAGCGGGGATACCGCTGTCCTGATACATCCTCACGTAGCGTCGCACCGTGTTCCGGGAGATGTCAAAAGCACTGCTGATGCTTTTTATTCCCATTCCTGATGCGTAACACAGGAGAATGTTTTTTAATTTTGTATTCATGTTTCTTTGAATTATATCCCCCGTCGGCCAAAACGGAATTCAAAGATACATATAAAATCCCCTGCTGACATTTCGTCGACAGGGGTCATTTTTATTCTGGGCAAAAGGGTCAGTGCAATTTTGGCCAAAGGGGGCAAATCAGCCTGGCTCAAGGGGTCATCCAACCCTGGGTTTTCCATATATCGCAAAAGAGTTCGTGATGGCATAATATTTGGAAGTAGATAAACCACTT
>CAMWVQ010000108.1 GCA_947177635.1 uncultured Porphyromonadaceae bacterium
CTCCGACACCACCTGGCTCGCCGACCACCGCCGCCAGATTTTCGACTCGCTGATAGTTGCCCCCGGAGCCACGCTCCGCATCGAGGGGGGCTCGGAACTGTTCTTCCACGACGATGCTTTTATCCGCGTCGACGGCACGCTGCTCTGCGACGGCACCGCTGATGCGGCGATCGACTTCCGCGGCGACCGCCGTGGCAATGTGGCGGCCGACATTCCTTTCGACCTGATGGCCTCGCAATGGCGCGGCATCGTGTTCTCTCCGACAAGCCGCAACAGCCGCCTGTCGCACACCATCGTGCGCAACACCTCGGAAGGGGTGAGGGTCGACTCGCTGGCCGGAGCCGGAACCGCCGCCCCTGCGCTTGAGCTTCTCAACTGCCGTCTCCGCAATTCGGCCGGCTATGTGCTTGATGCCTCCCATTCGTCGCTGCGCATCATAGGGTGTGAGCTTGCCGACGCTTCGTCGGGTGTGGTGAGGCTCACAGGCGGCTCGCATGAAATCGCCTACACAACTATTGCCAACTACTATCTGTTCACCGCTCTCGGCGGACCAGCCCTGCAGCTCCACCATCACGGAGCGCCGAAAGAAACCCCCGACGCCTCAGCCGAAGCTCCCCTCATGAATGCCCGCTTCACCAATTCGATTATCTACGGCAACGGCTCCGACATCAACTATGGCGATCTCACCGGCACCGACGTGAGTTTCACACGCTGCCTCCTTCGCAGCAATGGCGAGAACGACGACAATTTCATCGACTGCATATGGGGCGAGAATCCGATGTACTACACCGACCGTCCTGCCTATATCTTCGATTATCGACTCCGCCCTGAATCGCCTGCCGCTTCGGCGTCCGATCCCATGCTCGAGCCTGCGGCGCCTGCCGTCGACCCGTCGGGCACTCCCCGCCCCGTCCCGGCCTCGCTCGGAGCCTATGAGGTGCATGAAGCTCGGTAGTGTTTCACTGAGTGTGTCTGAGGCGAGTTCACTCAAGCCTGTAGACCTCAGATGACGATGCAAATTTAACGATTATATTTCATTTTTTCTCTGTATGACTAAAATTTAGTAATTTTGGAGTGCAGCCGGATGAGGAAACGGGCTCTGCTGAGGAGCAACCCGCCAGCAACATGGCTGCGCCAAAACTGGAGACAGTTGGAATACTGAAGCCGTTCCGTATGGGGCGGCTTCAACTTCACCAGGATGGCCATTCCGCTAAGAAAACCTTTACCGTCAATCCGGGAACAGCGTCTTGTCGACTGTTATGTTAGGCAACGCTCTGTCAAAGGCCTTATGGTCCATAGCCACACTGCCCATCAGGGTCAGTACCGACTCTTCATTCGGCATGGCGGCTCTCATTCGGGTAACCCTCCGGAAGTCTCTGTTGAGGCGTTCAATCCAGTTGGTTGTGTATATCATCGCCTGTATCTCCGGGGCATAATTAAGATAGGTCATGTAAGCCTTGTAGTCGGCGTTGTTGCGGAGCATCTTTATGGATCGGTAGTCCTTGCCCCATCTGTCGCACATCTCCTGCCACTTTGTCCATGCCATTTCAACGGTATAGTCGCGTTGCCCGGTGCGGAAGATATCACGTAGATCTGCCGCAAGAGCTGCCTTGTCACCATGTCGCACCTTGGCAAACATGTTGCGTTTCAGATGGGTGACACAGCGTTGTAGCTGTGTGCCCGGGAATTTCTCTCCGATGACGGTGTCAAGACCCTTGATGCCGTCAGCTACCATCAAGCCAATTCTCTGCAATCCCCGATCTCTTAGTCTGTCAAAGATCTCTCCCCAGCCAGTCGCGCTTTCCTGAGGCATGTTGAAGATGCCCAGAACCTCGCGTGTGCCTTCCTCGGTCACAGCAAGTGCCACATAGAACGCTTCAACCGCCACAGACCGTTTACGGTGAATCTTGATGTGTACGCAGTCTACGAATACCACCGGGTAGTATTCCTCCAGACCTCTTTCAAGCCACTCGTTGACTTGTGTGCGTACACATTCAACCATACGGCTGATGCTCGCTTTAGAGTAATGCTGGCCGTATATCTGGTCAAAGACATCACCTACCTGTTCCTGCGTAAGTCCCTTGGTATAAAGAACTCCCGCGAGTCTGTCACATTCTTCTTCCTGGTCTCGCAATATGGCGAGTATCTGAGGATGGAAGTTGCCGTATCGGTCGCGCGGTATGCGGAACTCCAGTTTTCTGCCCTGTCCATAGGTGGAGCCTGGACGATAACCATTACCCTTATTGCCCGGATTATCAGACAGAAACTCGCCGCGTTCAGCGACCATCATACTCTCGATCATGATCTCCATCAGGTCGTGAAGACCATTTCCTTTCGCTGCATGCTTGCACATCAGCTCGGAAAGTTGTAATTTTGTCAAATCCATTAGTTTGAATTTTAAGTTTTTGCCACCTAAAATTACAAACTTGTTCGGACCGGTCAAAATTTGGCTGGTCCTTTTTTAATGACATCTCTCGGACACACTCAAAGAAACAGTATCTGAAGCTCCAAAACCATGATCACATAACGGGGAGAAACCGCACAAAAAAAGCATGTCGAGAGTTTTCGACATGCTTTTTTTATGCGTCCTGATATCGGAATCAGATTCCAAGCTTGGCCTTGACGGCGGATGTAACATCCACAGCGTCGGCACCGATATAAACCGGAATCATGTTCTCGAAAATCATAGTGAAGCCACCTTCGGCGCCTACCGAGTCGAGAGCTTTCTTC
>CAMWVQ010000109.1 GCA_947177635.1 uncultured Porphyromonadaceae bacterium
ACCCCAATCGAAAAATACCGCGAACTGCTTCCCGACCACTGGAAACCATCACAAAAATAGCCGCCCAAAACTCTGGACGGCTATCTTTTTACTGCGTACCCGCTATCGCGGACGGTTGTACTCAACATTCCCAACTCAATGGAGAGCGATGCGCTCCACGAAATCGGTGCCAATATGGGCAGCACGATGGGAAGCTCAATCAACCTTACCACAAACGCAGGTGCGCAACTCGCCTCAGATGTCGGAAAAGGACTTATCAACGGTGTTTCCCAATACCTTAATAAAAAGTTGAGGACACCGAAGATACACCTCAAATCCGGCTATAAAATCATGCTCAAACAAAATGAGCAGTAACAATCCAAAAACACCCAACAACGAATGAAAACAATCACAAAATTCTTTGTTGCGGCAGTGGCACTCTTCGGAGTGGCCACTGCTGCCAACGCAAAAAATCCCGATAACACCAAAAACAATGTGTCTTCCGACACTGAACAGGTATCCGAACACGACATGAACGTGTACGAAGCCAACTACACCGACGGCGACAAGTTCGACGGTCTGACCCGCAAGGTCGGTTTCGACCGCATGATTCCGCCTCATGCGCTGGAGGTCTGCTACAACAAGACCACCCACATCATCTTCCCGGCCGAGATTGTATATTGTGACCTCGGCAATGAAAATCTCGTGGCAGGAATAGCCGATGGTGCCAAGAATGTGCTTCGTGTCAAATCCGCTTTTAAGTCGTTCAAGCAGGAGACAAACCTGTCGGTAATTACCGATGATGGATCATATTACACGTTCAACGTGAAATTTGCGAAAGAGCCTCTGCTTCTGAGCATTGAGATGACTGACTTCCTCCATGACGGCGAAGCAGTCAATCGTCCCAACAACGCTCAGGAAATCTTTTTGGAGCGTCTCGGTTCGGAGTCACCGATGCTTGTCAAGCTGATAATGAAGTCAATATACAAGCAGAACAAGCGCGAAATCAAGCATATTGGCTCAAAGCGTTTCGGTGTGCAGTTTCTTCTGAAATCCATCTATACCAACAATGGCCTTCTCTACTTTCATACCGAGCTGAAGAATACAAGCAATATCGCTTTTGATATTGATTATGTCAGCTTCAAGATTGTGGATAAGAAGGTTATCAAGCGGACTGCCATGCAGGAGCAGGTACTCGAACCGCTCCGTGCCCAGAACTATGTGACGGTAGTACACGGCAAGCAGTCGGAGCGCACGGTGTTTGCTCTGGAGAAATTTACAATCCCTGACGACAAGCAGCTCGTTATTGAGGTCGCCGAGAAGGAAGGTGGGCGCCATCAGTCCTTTGTGGTCGATAACGAGGACATCGTGAGAGCAAACGTAATTGACGAACTTTCAATCCAGTAAACAATGAGAAAAGTGATAATGATAATCGTAGCCATGCTCACCCTCTTCGGAGGGCGGGCAATGGCCCAGCGATGCCTCCCCGGTATGTCTGCGGTTGAAGTACGTGCCGTTATGGTCAACGGTTTCTATACCGGCAACTCCCGCAACTGCGGCTATAATATCGGCGTGTTCTACTCCGTCATCAAGGGCAATAACGCCAATACATGGTCTTTCGGTGGCGAATATCTCCAGACCTATAAGCCATACGGCGAGAAGGGCCGCATCCCTGTGGCGCAGTTCACGGGTGAGGTTGGCTATAATCTCCATATCATCAGCGACTATTCGCAGACTTTCCACCTTTACGGAGGTTTATCGGCACTTGCCGGATATGAGACTGTCAACTGGGGCAAACGCCTTTTGCCTGACGGCTCTACCATTCAGGCAAAAGATGCTTTCATCTATGGCGGTGCTGTAACGCTGTCAGCCGATTTCTATCTCTCTGACCATGTGGCACTCGGAGCGCACATCAAGGAGCGGTTTGTATTCGGCAATGACACGGGGCATTTCCTCTTTGCCTACGGCCTACATCTCAAATATCAGTTTTAGCCTATGCGATACACAAAGAATGACATCCGGAATATCCCGCTGACGGAGTTCATGGCGGCTCTCGGCGAAAAGCCGGTCAAGGCTTTCGGTGACATGAAGCTCTATTATGCGCCGCGGCGTGACGACCCGGAGCCTATGCTGGTTGTGGATACCAAAACGAATCGATGGTATGACCATGCTACTGACCAGAGTGGCGACATCATCGACCTCGCTGCCCTGAAGATGAACCCCAATCTCTATCTGGATCCACGCGACTTCATTCTGAAATACATGAACGAGTATGAGCATGGCAAGGAACTTTCGGCAATGGCGCGTCGCCCTCGGGAGCCTATTACCATTGGCATTGACATAAAGAAAGTGAAACTCACTGACTTTATGAAGGCTCTCGGTCAGGAACACCCCGTGGCAGCCGACGGCAATCTCAGGGTTTACAAAGCCCCTTACGATGACAAGCACGAGCCGACTATGGTAATCAACATCGAGACCAATCTCTGGCGTGATACCAAGTCCGGAGCATATGGCGGAATCTATGACCTCGCCTATGAGCTGACAGGCTCGTGCAATATGTCGGAGTTGAACCTCTACATCGCAGGGCAGATGGGCTACTTCGATAAGAAGAACGAGCAACAGGAGCAGAAGGTGGAACCTCCCAAACAGGAGCAGGAGCCTGACAAACCGAAACGGAAGATGCGCCTATGAA
>CAMWVQ010000110.1 GCA_947177635.1 uncultured Porphyromonadaceae bacterium
GGGTAATCCTCGGTGGGGATGGGGGTGAGCTTCACCTTCTTTCCGGCGATTCGGAAGATGGCGTGGGCGAAGTCATACCATGATGCAGCCCCCTCGTTGGTGAAATGGTAGATGCCGCCGACCCACTGGTGGGACTTCAGCACCTTCAGCACGGCGCGGGCGAGGTCACGGGCGTAGGTCGGTGTGCCGAGCTGGTCAGAAACCACCCTGATTTCCTGATGGCTGTCGGCCAGTCGGAGCATCGTCTTGACGAAATTGTGACCGTAAGAGGAGTAAAGCCATGCCGTGCGGATTATTATGCTCTCGGGGGCAAGGGCCAGCAAGGCTGTCTCCCCCTTCCGCTTTGTGGTGCCGTACTGCGAGATGGGATTCACCTTGTCGCTCTCCCTGTAAGGACGGTGGTTGGTGCCGTCAAACACATAGTCGGTGGAGAGGTGGATGATTTTCGCGCCGTTGGCGTCAGCGGCCATGGCCAGGTTCTTGACCGCGTCGATGTTGATGGCCGCGCACTCGCGCTTCTCCTCCTCCGCCTTGTCCACGGCCGTGTAGGCCGCGCAGTTGACGATATGGGTTATGTCATTGTCAAGCACAAACGCCTCCACGGCCTTTGCATCCGTAAGGTCGAGTTCCTGGCGGTCGGTATAAATCGTGCACCCCGGCATTTCTGCTTCCAGGATATTGCGCAACTCATTGCCCAACTGCCCGTTGGCGCCGGTAACGAGAATCTTCATAGTTACAATATATAGTTTTGCGTCTGCAAAGTTACGAAATTTTCCCCGAATTGTCATCATGCTTGAAGAGGCGGTCCTCCTCATCGAGATGGAAGTCCTTGGCAAGCAGAGATATGAAGCGGGTTATCTGGGCAATGGCGTCGCGTGTGTCGGGGCCGATTTCTTTCTTTTGCAGACGCATCATCAGCATACCGTAGAGGGCTGTGAAGCAGGTTTCTATCTCCCCCACCTTAGTGTCGCCGGCCTTCGAACGCAACTCCACGATGTAGGGCAGCGTGCGGTAGAACTCCGCGGTGTATTCCGGGAAGGCGGGGTCGGCAAGTAGAGCCTGGTGGAGCTGGACAAGCTGATTGAGGATGTTGTGGTTTATCTGAAGATGCCCCCCTTGTGTCACCCCCTCGCGGAGCATCATGTCAATCAGCGACTCATACCACTGGGTCATCTCCCGGCGCTGGGCGTCGTCCAGCCCGGAGCGGTCGATGATGTTCTCCTTTATGCGGTCGATGTCGCAGCCGTTGGCCCTGATGATGTCCTCGATCTGCCACATATATAATATGTATTCAGCGATATTTTCCTTCCGTTTTTTCGATGCTATGTACATTACTCTCCGTGTTTTTTCAGTTATAACAAACCGGCGCGGGATATTTCCGCCCCGCTATGCTGCAAAGTTACGCAAATATGCGCGTATCCCGGGGGCGCCATCCAAATATTTTTTCAGGAAAAGTTGAGAATATTGTTTATAATTTGCTAAATTTGTGCCTTGAATGGAAGTGTGTCCCGGCCCCGCCGGCCACCCGCTTTCTTGACGAAGCTATTTTGCAACCACCTAAATAATTTCTATTTATGGATATCAGCCATATCGAACACATCGGCATTGCAGTCCCCTCGCTTGAGGAAGCAATCCCTTTCTACGAGAACATTCTCGGCCTTAAATGTTTTGCCATCGAAGAAGTTGAAGACCAGAAGGTGAAGACAGCATTCTTCCAGGTCGGCCAGACCAAAATCGAGCTCCTCGAAGGTACCGCCCCCGAGAGCGCGATATCCAAGTTCATCGCCAACAATGGCGGACGTGGCGGCATCCAGCACGTCGCTTTCGCCGTAGCCGACGGCGTGGCAAACGCCCTGGCCGAAGCCGAGGAGAAGGGTTGCCGTCTCATCGACAAGGCTCCCCGCCCCGGTGCTGAAGGCCTCAACATCGCTTTCCTCCACCCGAAATCGACTGTCGGCACCCTGGTGGAACTCTGCGAGGATCCCCGCAAGAAGTGAAAAACTGACTCAGAAAAAAACATTCAAACACCAAGAAATAAGAAATGAGCACCCAGCTTGAAAAAATACAGGAACTGATTGCCAAGCGCGAACAGGCCCGCATGGGCGGCGGAGAAAAAGCCATCGCCAAACAGCATGAGCGCGGAAAATACACCGCCCGCGAACGTATCGCCCAACTCCTCGACGAAGGTTCGTTCGAGGAACTCGACATGTTCGTGACCCACCGCTGCCACAACTTCGGCCAGGAGAAGAAGACTTACCTCGGCGACGGCGTCGTTACCGGCTACGGTACAATCGAGGGCCGCCTGGTCTATGTCTTCGCCCAGGACTTCACCGAATTCGGCGGCTCGCTCTCCGAGACAATGGCCCTGAAGATATGCAAGGTAATGGACCTCGCCATGAAGATGGGAGCGCCCGTCATCGGCCTTAACGACTCGGGTGGCGCCCGTATCCAGGAGGGTATCAACGCCCTGGCCGGATATGCCGAGATTTTCCAGCGCAACATCCTCGCTTCCGGCGTGATTCCCCAGATTTCAGCCATCCTCGGCCCCTGCGCCGGAGGCGCGGTCTACTCCCCCGCCCTCACCGACTTCACCATCATGGCCAAGGGCATCAGCTACATGTTCCTCACCGGCCCGAAGGTTGT
>CAMWVQ010000111.1 GCA_947177635.1 uncultured Porphyromonadaceae bacterium
CGTCAGATGTGTATAAGCGACCGGGGGGGCGGGGTGGCCCAGGAGGGGTGAGAGGGAGGCTTGCAGCGTGTCACGGGTCGCCCAGATGGAGATGAAAGCTGACATTTGGGCGTCGGGGACGGTGAGGTATGTTTTGTTGGAGGAGGGGGAGAGACTGGAGGTTGTGTCGGCGGTGATGGGGGTCATCTTGAATTTGAGTCGGTCGTCTATGCGCCGTTTGTAGTCGATGATCCGTGTCCAGCTGGCGTGGACGAATATCAGTGTCGAGATGGCGGGGCGTTCGACAGCGACAGGGCGTCTGCGCGGTTTCTTTACATAGATGGTCTCTTTGGGGAGGTAAACCTCTATTCCAGCCTCCCTGAGTGATGTTTCGGCCTTGAGTTCGAATTTGTATGCGGCCATGACATACCATTTCTCTATGTGGGCATCAGGAGGTGAGGCCGTCATCTGCTGCTGGAAATGTGTTGTGGGTTTTGGGGGCTGTTTGCCGTGTTGATATAATCTTGGTTCCAGAGGTTTGTTGTAAATCTCTGGGAATTAAAAGGTTGTGTAAAATTTGCAATTCTTTGACACCGTAAGGGATGGTATAAAAGTATTTTGCAGTGATTTCGGCCGATTTGGTCGGCCAAAATCACTGCAAAATTACATAAAACTTAACAAATTACCCCCCCCAATTGTGAAAGTTTGTTAACAAACTTTTCCAAATATGTATTTGAGGGGCTTTTTATGTGTTTTTAGCATTTGGATGCGTCAGAGTCTTGCTGCGGGCTTCGTGGTCAGTTTCAGCGAGAGGTATCCGAGGATTCCTGCGGTGAGCGACCCGATTACGATGCCGAGTTTGGAGAGGTTGAGCAGGTGGGACTGGAGTTCGTCGGCGGGATTGAATGTGAGGTTGGCGATGAACAGCGACACTGTGAACCCGATACCTCCGAGCAGGGCGACGCCGGAAATCATAGGCCAGGTGGCATGGTCGGGCATGGGGGCGAGATGCAGTTTGACTGCCAGCCAGGAGAAGCTGAGGATGCCGAGGAACTTGCCCGATACGAGGGATATGATTATGGCGAGCGATACTCCTTCGATTGCGGCTCCGGGAGTCATGTCGAGGAGGTATATGCCGGCGTTGGCGAAGGCGAACAGTGGCACAATAAGGTAGTTCACGATGGGATGGAGGGAGTCTTCAAGTTCCTGAAGAGGGGAGATGACCTTGTCTGATGCCGACTCTATCTGTTTCAGCCAGTCCATCTGCTGGCCGGAAAGGATTGAATAGCGGGTCAGGGCCTCGTCGTTCTCGGCGCGGAAGTTTCCGATGGCGCGTCGTATGGTCTGGATGTACCCTTTGGGATTGAATACCGGTTTGGCCGGGATGCAGAATGCCACCAGCACACCTGCGATGGTCGGGTGCACGCCTGAGTTCAGGAACAGGAACCATACCACTCCGCCGAGAGTGAGATAGAAAATCTTGCTCTTGATGCGGATGTGCTGTCCGATGCAAAGTATGCCCAGCACTATGGCCGCCCCTATGAGATACCACAATTCCACGTGGGCGGTATAGCCGATTGCTATGACGAGTATGCCGCCGATGTCATCGACAACGGCAAGTGTGGTCAGGAAAATCTTCAGCGACAGTGGCACTCGTGAGCCAAGCATCGCCAGGATGCCGAGCGAGAAGGCGATGTCTGTCGCCATCGGGATTGCGGCTCCTCCCGAGTAGGGTGTGCCGCCCGACAGGAGCATAAAGATGCCCACCGGCAAAAGCATACCGCCGATGGCGGCCACTATTGGGAGGAGGGCATTGCGGAACGACGCGAGCTGTCCCACGAGAATCTCGCGCTTTATCTCCAGGCCGATGGTGAAAAAGAATATAGCCATCAGCGCGTCATTGATGAATGACAGCAGCGACATCGGATGTCCGCCGTGAGAGAAGAGATTGAAGCTGCCCACCTGCAATCTCACCTCCTGTTGCCAGAAACTGAAATAATATTGGTTGACAGCCGGGATGTTGGCAATCACCAGGGCGAGCAATGTGGAGATTATAAGGACATTGCCACCTGAGACATGTCGTCTGATAGCCTGCCTTGCGGCATAAAACACGCGTTGGTAAGTCTGGGGTTTCTGTACTTGTGTTTCCATTCTTAATATAGTTGAAACATATTGATTGGGATCGGGGATGTTTCACGCCGATTCCCTGCCATACATTATAATAATGGCAGAATAAAAGAGTTGGTTTGACAGTGTTGAATTATTTTCCCGCGCCGATTTCTGCGTATAGTGCGGGGTTGACAGAGTCGAGCGTGGAGAGGAAGCTTTCGATATAACGGTCGGCAAGCTCATCCTCACCTTCACGACGGAGGGAGTTTTCGCGGACCCTCACGTCAATCAGTATCTTTTCCATCTCCAGGCTGTCGGGGGAGTTGGAGTGTGCAAGCCTTATAGCCTGTTCGCGTCCATATTTCACGGCGGCGCGGGTTTCATCCTCAATATGGCCGGTCGGCCGGGTGTCGGATGAAGAGCAGGAGGAGAGCAGGAGAGTGGCAAGTGGCAGTAGAGACAGTCGGGTAAATATATTTTTCATAAGTAACTGTTCAAAATTATTTTATATTAACCGGTCATCTTATTTCAAT
>CAMWVQ010000112.1 GCA_947177635.1 uncultured Porphyromonadaceae bacterium
CAAAGATTTTCACGCGCCCCTGGCCTTTTGGTTCTTTTGGGCCCGCCAAAAGAACCAAGACAACGAGCAAGATTTACAACTTTTATGATGCGGGTTTGCGGGAATTTTCGTATTTTCGCGTGTTATTATGTAGCCCCCATATATAGAAACATCATAATGGAACCCACCGACAAGCATATCAAAGTAAAGATAATAAACGATTCGCATCACCCGATGCCTGAATACGCCACCCCCGGAGCCTCCGGGATGGATGTCCGCGCCTACCTCCCCGACAAGCCGATAGTCCTCGGCCCGCTGGAGAGGGCACTCGTGCCGACGGGGCTGCGCATCCAGCTGCCACGCGGCTATGAATGCCAGATACGCCCCCGCAGCGGCCTCGCCCTCAAACACGGTATCACGTTGGTCAACACCCCCGGAACGGTCGACAGCGACTACCGGGGAGAAATCGGAGTGATTCTCATCAACCTGTCAGACGAACCCTTCACCGTCAACGACGGCGAAAGGATTTGCCAGATGGTAATCGCCCCCTACACCCGCGTGACCTGGGAGCCGGTCGACCGCATAGACCAGACAGAGCGCGGCGACGGCGGCTTCGGCCACACCGGAGTCAACTGACCCCGCCGGAGAGATTCAGAAACCTACTCAAAGAGCGAGAAACAGACAAGAGTGAGAAAAAAAGAATACACCCGTTTCATCCCATTGCTGATGATACTCCTGGCATTCGCCGGGGGAAGCGTCCTCTCGGGGGGAAAAGAACGCAAAACCGACAAAGGAGTCCCGGCCGCCAAGGCGGAGGCATCCCGCAAGGCCGACTACATATTCATGGAGGCCATGTCGCGCAACGCCCGCGGGGAGGACGACTCCTACTTCGAGCTGCTGCGCGGCGCATACGAGCTTGACACCACCGAGACCTCCATCGGCCAGAGCCTCGGCTACTACATGATGGCCCTGGGGCGCAACGACTCCCTCATGGCCATCAAAGGCTATGAGATGATGCGACGCCACTTCGACCTCCACCCCGACGACTATTACAGCTCGATATTCTACGGGATGATCAACACCACCCTGGGCAACACCGACGAGGCAATCCGCGTCTGGACCATCGTCGACTCCCTCAACCCGACGAAGCCCGACGTTGCCGTCAAGCTCGTCGAGTCGCTCCAGGAGAAACGCGACACAGCCTCGCTGCGCCGCTCGCTCGACATCCTCGAACGCATCGAACGCGCCGAGGGGAAAGACCTCGGACTGACCTCCCACAAGATACGCGCCATGCTCGCCATGGGCGACACCGCCTCATCGCTCGACGAGATACGCTCGCTGATGGCATCCTCCCCCCGAAACGTGCAATACCAGCTCTATGCCGGCGACATCTTCCAGGCCCTCGACCGCCCCGACAAGGCAATCGAATATTACGACCTGGCCTGCGCCACCGACTCCACAAACGGACTGGCCTACTACAAACGAGCCCAGTTCTACCTCCAGCGGGGCGACTCCGCCGCCTACGACCGCGAGGTGAGCCACGCCCTGCTCAAGGAAGACCTCGAGGTGGAAGCCAAGACCGAACTGCTCCGCGACTATGTCGGGCGCGTCTACGCCGACACCCTCAAGCGTCCGCAAATCAAGAACCTCTTCGAGTCGCTCCTCACCCAGCATCCCCACGAAGCGGGCTTCCGTGACCTCTATTCCTCCTACCTCATCGTGGCCGGAGACCTCCGCGGAGCCGCCGAACAGCAAGAATACGCCGTCGACGCCGACCTCTCCAACGCCGGCCGCTGGCGTTCGATAATGAGCCTCTACGGACAGCTCGACGACTCGCAGACAGCCATCGAGACCGGCCGCCGCGCCCTTGAATTCCTCCCCGACGACGAAGTGATAAACCTGCTGATGGGAGCCAACTACCAGCAGCTCAAGGAATACGACCGGGCGATGGAATACTTCCGCAAGGCCCTCTCGCTGGTCAACGAGGATGACATCTCGACCCGCTCGCAGCTCGTAGCCTCGATGGGCGACATCTACTACGCCCGCGAGATGCCCGACTCGGCCTTCATCTATTACCGCGAAGCCGTCAGCCTCGACCCCGACAACCTGCTCGCGCTCAACAACTTCGCGTATTACCTGGCCGAGAACGACCAAGACCTCGACCTAGCCGAGCGTTACAGCGCGATATGCGTCCGCGCCAACCCCGAGAACGACACCGCCATCGACACCTACGCCTGGGTCTTCTACAAGAAAAAAGACTACGTAAAAGCCAAGGAATGGATCGACCAGGCCGTGAGCCTCGAAGGGGAAAAGCCCCAGGCCGACGTCCTCGACCATGCCGGAGACATCTACTTCATGAACCGTGAGGTGGGGAAAGCTGTTGATTTCTGGGAAAAGGCCCTGAAACTCGACCCCGACAACCGGCGGCTCAAGAAAAAAATCCGCCAGCGCACCCCCTTCGTCGACTGACATCCCCCCTCGCTCCCTCTCTCGCTCCCTCCCTCGCTCTCTCGCTCCCTCCCTCCC